>JADGGV010000792.1 GCA_019689775.1 Gemmatimonadota bacterium | reverse complement strand
CCCCAGCAGCATCTCGTACGGCACCCCCGCCGGCTTGTACCACCCCGCCCGCTCCGCCGACAGCACCGCGTCGAAGCGCGCCTCCACCTTCTTCACCGCCCGCTGCGCGAGCGCCTCCGACGTGTTCGTCACCACGCCCAGCTTGAACCGCCCCTCCAGCGCGCGCAGCACCCGCGACGCCTCCGGCCACGCCTTCAGCTCATCCCAGCGCGACCGCAGCGCCTTCGCCGGCTCCCCGGGCAGCTCCACCTCCCTCGCCGCCAGCTCCACCAGGTCGTCGTACGGCCGGTACCGGCCCGCCGCGTACGCCAGCGCCAGGTAGCGCAGCCGCCAGCGCAGCCCCGCCTCCCGGCTCCCCGCCACGTCGCTCCACAGCGACCACGAGTCGAGCAGCGCCGTGAGCAGGTCGAAGACCACCGCGTCGTACTTCTTCGGCATCCGCCTCCTACGCCCGGATCGCCCCGGCCTCGAGGTATCGCTCCTGGATCCCCGCCCGATGGTGCAGCTCGTGGCCCGCCACGATCCACGCCAGCGCGCGCACCGACACCGGATGGCCGCTCGCCACGACCACCCGCGTCCACGCCGCCGCCGGCAACCCCGAGAACAGCGCCAGCGTCGCCTGACGCACCGCCACCAGCTCCGCCACCAGCGACTCCATCGTCCGCTCCCCGAACGCCCCCTGCGGCACCCACGCGTTCTCGTCGAAGCTCGCCAGCGGCGTCGCGTCCGCCCGCGCGGCGCGCAGCGCCCGGTACGTCATCACCCGCTCCGTGTCGCAGATGTGGCCGACCACCTCCTTCAGCGTCCACTTCCCCGGCGCGTACGCCCAATCGTGCCGCGCCGCCGGCGCCGACAGCAGCAGCTTCGCCGTCTCCTCGACCTGCGTCCGCAGCAGCTCCAGAATGTCGCCCTCCGGGACCCGCTCGACGTAGCGCGCATAGAACGCGTTGTACTCTCCCGCCGCCGGCCGCTCCCGGTACCCCGTCGGCATCGCGACCTCCGCGTCACCGTCCACGTGCGCGCCCGCTCCCCACGAACGAAGGCGCGCCGGCCCCGCTCCGGAGCCGGCGCGCCCAAGTTGGGGATCCACCCCCACCCGGGCAAGCCGCGTCAGAACATCAGCTTCAGCGCCCCGGTCAACGCGATGTTGTTCATCGTCCCCGTCTCCGCCCGGTACGACCCCAGCTCCCCGAAGCTCGCCTTCCCCACGTAGTCCTTCGCCATCAGCCGCAGCGCGATCCCCGGCGTCACCACCACGTCCAACCCCGCCCCCACGTTC
>JADGGV010000791.1 GCA_019689775.1 Gemmatimonadota bacterium | reverse complement strand
GCTGTGGACAGCGCGTGGGACGCGCGCCGCCGTCCTCCCGCCTCCCCACACCCGCCGCCGCGGTGTGGACAACCGCCGCGCCATCCACATCGTTTCCACCTCGCTTTCCCCGGCGGCCGGACGACGTCCCGCACCGCGCGGTGGGCCGCAGCGGGGGCGCCGCCCGGCGCGCTACCCCGCAAGCTCCTGGCGCAGCGCCTCCACACGCGCGCGGAACGCCGCGTCCGCGCGCATGTCCTCCTCCACCTTCTGGATCGAGTGGATCACCGTGGAGTGATCCCGGCCGCCGAACAGCTTCCCGATCTCTACCAGCGGCACGTCCAGCAGCTCCCGGATCAGGTACATCGCCACCTGCCGCGGAACCGTCAGATCCTTCGTCCGCTTCTTCGAGACCAGCCCATCCACGGTCGTGCCGAACGCCGCCGCCACCCGGCTCCGCACCGCGTCCGGCGTGAGCGCAACGGCGCCGCCCGACGCATTCAGCACCCCGCCGAGCGCCTCCCGCGCCAGCTCCGTCGTGATCTCCCGGCGCGTCAGCGACGAGTACGCCAGCAGCTTGATGATCGCCCCTTCCAGCTCACGGACGTTCGAGCGGCAGTTCCGCGCGATGAACTTCAGCACCTCGTCGTCCAGGACCAGGCGGTCTTCGTCCGCCTTCTTCCGCAGGATCGCTTCCCGCGTCTCCAGGTCTGGCGACTTGATGTCCGTCACCAGCCCCCACTCGAACCGCGAAACCAGCCGCTCCTCCAGCCCGGGAATCTCCTTCGGCGGCCGGTCGCTCGTCAGCACGATCTGCCGCTGCGCATCGTACAGGGCGTTGAACGTGTGGAAGAACTCCTCCTGCGTCCGCTCCTTCTCCCCGAGGAAGTGGATGTCGTCGATCAGCAGCAGGTCGATCTCCCGGTACCGGCGGCGGAACTCCGCCATCCGGCCCTCCTGGATGGACGCGATCAGGTCGTTCGTGAACCGCTCGCTCGAGATGTACGCCACCCGCCGCCCCGGCTCCCGCGCCAGGATCGCGTGCCCGATCGCGTGCATCAGGTGGGTCTTCCCCAGCCCCACGCCACCGTAGATGAACAGCGGGTTGTACATCCGCGCCGGCGATTCCGCCACCGCCCGACACGCCGCCGCCGCCAACTGGTTGTTCGGCCCCACCACGAATCGGTCGAACGTGTACCGCTCGTTCAGCGGAGTCCCCGGCGCCGGCGGCGGTGCCGCGACCGCTATCGGCCGCGGCGGCGCCAGCACCGCCGGCCCACCCACCTCCACGCCCCGCTCCAC
>JADGGV010000790.1 GCA_019689775.1 Gemmatimonadota bacterium | reverse complement strand
CCGCCCCCGTCGCCGCGCAGCGCGCCCGCACGCGCACCACCCGATCCCCCTCCAGCTCCAGCCCGACCACCTTCCAGCCGAGCCGCACCTCCCCGCCCCGCTCCCGCACCCGCTCGGCCACCCGCTCCCACATCTGCCCGGGGCCGTACTTCGGGTAGTAGAAGCGCGTGATCAGCGTCGTCTCCCGCTCCTCCCTGGCCTTCTCCGCCTCGCTCGTCACCAGGTCCTTCACCGCCTGCACGAGCGCCTTCTTCAGCGACAGCCCCTTCACCCGCTGCGCGCCCCAGTCCGCCCGGATCCGCTCGCACGGCACCCCCCACACCTTTTCCGTGTAGTCGCGGAAGAACGTTTCGTACAGCCGCCGCCCGAAGCGGTTGATGAAGAACGCGTCCAGGTACGTCTCGTCCCGGATCGGCAACGCCTGCGCCTTCAGGTAGCTCACCCCGATCCGGAACGTGTTCCAGAGGCCGAGCCGCCGCGCCACCGCCAGATCGAAGCTCAGCGGGTAGGGAAAGAACGCCCGCCGGTAGAAGATCCGGCTCAGCCGCGGCCGGAACAGCATCACTGCGTCCGCTTCCCGCGGGTCCGGCGCCGCCGCCGCCGCCGCCTCCCCCCAGCGCTCCCGCACCGCCTCCTGCTCCAGCGGCAGCACGCCGAACCACCAGTCCATCACCCGCTGGCTCTTCGAGAAGAAGCGGTGCCCGCCGATGTCGATCCGGTTCCCCTTGTAGCAGTACGTCTGCGCGATCCCGCCCAGCGCCTGCGTCGCCTCCAGCACCAGCGGCTGAATGTCCGTGCGCGCCAGCAGCTCGTACGCCGCCGTCAGCCCCGCCGGGCCCGCCCCGGCGATCACCGCAACGCTGCGTGTCGGACTCTGTGCCATTGGACCTCGTCGGGATGCGACACGGCACCCGCCGGCGCCGCCCGCGAGCGGGCGCCGCGGAGCGGGTCCGCGCGCGGAATCAGGTTGGAGCCCTCGTCGGAAGGCGTTCGAGGTGGAGGATCGCCAGGCGCCCCGCGCCGATCGCGGGGGGCGCCTCCGGCGCCCGAGGGATAAGCGACGGCCGCCCGGCTGGGCAACCCGCGCGGGGAATAGTCGCCCCACCCTCCGCGCCGCACCGGATGCCGTCGGACCCCGTGCGACCGCACGGCAACCGATCCACAACTACTATATTAGACAGGATAAATCGGCCCTCGGCCGCAAAGAGCACCCGCGCCTCCTCCAGATCCACAAACAGGCTGAGGTAGCGGTGCCCCCGCTTGCTGCTGGTCTCGTCCACGCCGAC
>JADGGV010000789.1 GCA_019689775.1 Gemmatimonadota bacterium | reverse complement strand
CCCCGCCTCCATGTCCCGCCACGAGTCCCCCACCAGATACGACGCCGCCAGGTCGACGCCCCACACCCGCGCCAGCTCCTGCACCATCCCCGGCTTCGGCTTGCGGCACTCGCACCCGTCCACGTCGTCGTGGATGCAGACCCGCCAGTCGTCCAGCGGAACCTCCGCCACGACCCGCGACATCAACTCCTTCAGCGCCGCCTCCGTCAGTCGTCCCCGGGCCACGTCCGGCTGGTTCGTCACCACGAAGACGAGGTAGCCGCCCGCGCGCAGCCGCGCGACCGCAGCCGCGGCCCCCGCCTCGAGCACCAGCTCCTCCGGCCTCCGCGGCGAGCCGGGACGCCCATCCCGCCACACCACCGCGTTCAGCACGCCGTCGCGGTCCAGGAACACCGCCGGCGCCCCGCCGCCATTCGCGCGCGGCATCGGCTCAGACGACGACCATCGCCCGCGCGCGCACCGAGCGGTACAGCGCGTCGATCATCCGCATCGCGACGAGCCCATCGTCGACGCCGCCGAGCACCGGGCGCCCCTCACGGACGCCGGCGACGAAGTCGTCCCACTCCGCCGCCCACGAGTCGTCCGGCCCCGGAAACGCCTCTTCGTGCACCTCGGGGACGCCGCCCTCCATCCGGCGCTGCACCTGGACCAGCCGCTCCGTGCCGTAGCTGCCCCCCAGCCCCTCGACCACCACCGCGCCCCGCTCGCCCGTCACCTCGAGCGAGAACAGGTTCTTCCACTGCGTCATGCTGACGTGCAACTGCCCGACCGCGCCGCCCTCGAACCGGAACACCCCGTAGCCGTTGTCCTCCAGCGGCGCCACCCGCCAGACCGCCGTCTGCACGACGCCGAACGCCTCGCGCGCCGGCCCGGCGAACCAGTGGAACAGGTCCGCCACGTGCACGCCCTGGTCGATCAGCTCGCCGCCGCCCGCCAGCACCGGGTCCGCCCGCCACTCCCCCTCGCACCCCGGCCGCGCGCCGTGACCGTAGCGCGCCCGCAGGTTCACCACCCTCCCGATCGCGCCACTCGCCACGACCTCCCGCGCGCGCCGCACGGCCGGATGGTAGCGGTGGTTGAACCCCACCTTCAGCAACCGGCCGCTCGCCCGCGCCGCCGCCGCCAGCGCCTCCGCCTCCGCCAGGTTCCGGCCCATCGGCTTCTCCAGCAGCACGTGCCGCCCCGCGGCCAGCGCCGCCGTACCGATCTCCGCCAGGAAACCGTTCGGCGTGCACACCGCCACCACATCCACCCCCGGCCAGCTCACCGCCTCCTCCCACCCCGACT
>JADGGV010000788.1 GCA_019689775.1 Gemmatimonadota bacterium | reverse complement strand
CCCCCACCCCGCCCGCTCATCCCGCCGCTGGCGCGCGCCTCGGCACCGCGTTGCGCACGGGCGGCACCGTGCGCAGGTACCGGTAGATCGCCCGCAGGTCGTCGTCGGTCATCCGGCGGTACTCGCGCCACGGCATGAACGGGTGCAGCGTGTCGCCCTTCGGGTTCACGCCGGTGCGCATCGTCCGGAGGAAGTCGTCCTCGCTCCAGGCGCCGATCCCGGTCGCGCTGTCGGGCGTGAGGTTCGACGGGTTCGCCGGGAAGCCCTTCGGCGGATCGTCCGTGCCCGCGAACAGCCGGTCCTCGTCCGGCCGCGAGCGGAGCCCCGTGTGCGGCGTGTGGCAGTCGGAGCAGAGCGCGACGTGGAGCGCGAGGTAGGCGCCGTACGCGGGCGTCGCGCCGCGCGCCGGCGCCGTCGCCGTCGTCCCCTTCAGCGGGCCCAGGAAGAACAGCTCGCCGATGCGGAACATCAGGTTGTGGTCGCTCTTCACCCGATGCGTCGCCGGCGAGAGTGTGCGGAGGTAGCGCGCCACCGCGAGCGCGTCGCGGTCCGACATCGCGTGCAGCGCCTCGTACGGCATGACCGGCGCGAGCACCGCGCCGTCGCGACGCTCGCCGTTCCGGATCGCGCGCACGACCTCCGCGTCGCTCCACTCGCCGAGCCCCGTCGCCGCGTCCGGCGTCAGGTTCGCCGCCCGGATCGTGCCGAGCCGCCAGTCGCGGAACTCCATCCCGCCGCTCAGCGGGCCATCCGCGTCGCGCCGCGGGTCGGCCGCGTGGCAGTGGCCGCACACCGCGACGTTGCGCACGATGTACTCGCCGCGGGCGACGAGCCCCGTCGTGTCCCCGACGGTGGAGGCCGGCAGCCCGGGCAGCGGCACGTGACCGCCGCCACACGCCGCCGCGCTCGCCGCCAGCAGCGCGCCGAGCGCGCCGCGCGTCCCCGCCGGGAGCACGCCGCGCGTGGCTGGGCCGAGCGCGCCGCGCATCCGCGCGGCGAGGTGTTCCGAGGTGCGGGCGCTGATTCCGGGCATCGCGCTCCTCCGTCTCGAGCGGGGCCGCCGCCCCGGCGCCAGGCCGCCCCATGCGCCGTCCCCCGCGCCGCGCGCGCAGGCGACGTTGAAGGAACGGCCCACCGGCCGGCCGGGTTCCCGCCGAACACGGCGGGCGGTGAGCACTCCGGGCCCGACTTCGGGCGGGGGCGGTTTGGGTTCGACTACGGGCGGGAACTGCGGGTTCGACTACGGGCGGTGAGCACACCGGGTCCGACGTCGGGTGAGGGCGGAAAC
>JADGGV010000787.1 GCA_019689775.1 Gemmatimonadota bacterium | reverse complement strand
CCACCCCCCCTCCGCCGCTCGCTTCCCGCCCGTCCTCCCGCTATCTTCAGCAAGCCGTACTCCCCCAACGATCGAGGCGAGCACCCGATGGCCAAGTTCACCGGCATCGACTACTACGAAATCGATTCGCTCCTCTCCGACGAGGAGCGCATGATCCGCGACACCGTCCGCGCGTGGGTCGACGACAACCTCCTGCCGATCATCCAGGAGGCCTACATCGAGCGACGCTTCCCGAAGGAGCTCATCCCGCAGATGGCCGAGCTCGGCATCTTCGGCGCGAACCTGCCCGAGGAGTACGGCTGCGCGGGGCTGAACAACGTCGCCTACGGCCTGATCATGCAGGAGCTGGAGCGAGGCGACTCGGGGATCCGCTCCTTCGCGTCCGTGCAGGGCGCGCTCTGCATGTACCCGATCTACGCGTTTGGCTCCGACGAGCAGAAGCGGCGCTATCTCCCCGCCATGGCGGCCGGCGAGGTGATCGGCTGCTTCGGCCTGACCGAGCCGGACTACGGCTCGAACCCCGGCGGGATGATCACGACCGCCCGCAAGGACGGCGACGGCTGGGTGCTCAACGGCGCCAAGATGTGGATCACGAACGGCTCCATGGCCGACATCGCGATCATCTGGGCCAAGACCGGCAGCCTCGACGATCCGTCGTCGATCCGCGGCTTCATCGTCCCGACCGACACGCCCGGCTTCGAGGCGCGCGACCAGAAGGGGAAGCTCTCGCTCCTCGCCTCCGACACCAGCGAGCTGTCGCTCCAGGACGTGCGCGTCGGCGCCGACGCGATCCTCCCCGGCTCCGCCGGCCTCAAGAGCCCGCTCATGTGCCTCACCCAGGCGCGCTACGGCATCGCCTGGGGCGCCGTCGGCGCCGCCATGGCCTGCTTCGACGAGGCGCTCCGCTACGCCCGCGAGCGCGTCATGTTCGACGAGCCGATCGGCGCCAAGCAGATCCAGCAGGTCCGGCTTGCCGACATGCTCACCGGCATCACCCAGGCCCAGCTCCTCGTGCTCCGGCTCGGCCGCCTCAAGGACGAGGGCCGCCTCCGCCCGCAGCAGGTCTCGCTCGCCAAGCGCGCGAACGTCGACATGGCCTGCAACGTCGCCCGCGAGGCGCGCCGCCTCCTCGGCGCCAACGGCATCCTCGTCGAGTACGCCGCCATGCGCCACATGGCCAACCTCGAGTCGGTCTACACCTACGAGGGCACGCACGACGTGCACAGCCTCATCCTGGGCCAGGATCTGACCGGCATCTCCGCGTTCTGACGGGGGAGGGGGGAGCGGGG
>JADGGV010000786.1 GCA_019689775.1 Gemmatimonadota bacterium | reverse complement strand
AGGTGAGGTGGGACCCGGCGGCGGGGCGGATCGACGCGGCGGGGCTGGAGGGCGTCGACGTCGTCATCCACCTCGCGGGCGAGGGGTTGCTGGGCGTGTGGACCGCGGCGAAGAAGCGGCGGATCCGCGAGAGCCGGGTGCGGGGCACGACGCTGCTGGCAGAGACGCTCGCCCGGCTGGAGCGGCGGCCGGAGGTGCTGATCACCGCCTCCGCCGTCGGCTTCTACGGCGACCATCCCGCGGGCGAGCCGGTCGATGAGAGCGCGCCGCCCGGGCGCGGCTTCCTCGCCGAGACGACGGTGGCGTGGGAGCGGGCCTGCGAGCCGGCGGTCGCGGCCGGTCTGCGGGTGGTGCACGCGCGCTTCGGGCTCGTGCTGAGCCGGAAGGGCGGCGCGCTGGCGGCGATGTTGCCGGTGTTCCGGCTGGGGCTCGGGGGGCCGGTCGGGAGCGGCCGGCAGGTGGTGAGCTGGATCGCGCTGGCCGAGATCGGGCCGGCGATGCTGCATGTGATCGAGCACGCGGAGCTGCGGGGCCCGGTCAACTTCACGGCGCCGGAGTCGGTGTCGTTCAACGAGTTCGCGCGGACGCTCGGGCGAGTCCTCGGCCGCCCGGCGGTCGTGCGGTTGCCCGCCTTCGCGGCGCGGCTCGTGCTCGGCGAGATGGCCGACGAGCTCCTGCTCTCGGGTGCTCGCGTGGTGCCGCGGAGACTCCTGGCGAGTGGATACGGGTTTCGCTTCCCTCGGCTGGAACCGGCGTTGCTGGGGGCGCTGGAGCGGTCGGGCGGGGGATAGCGAGAGATGGCGCGCGGCGCCCGGCCGCGCAGCCGACGCGGTGGGATGTGGCACAGAGGTAGCGGGAGCGCCAACCATCCCGTTCGCCCAGCTCCGACGGAGGGTCGCATGATCAGCAAGCGCAGGAACAAGGACAAGGTCCGCGTGACGTTCACGCTCCCGGAGAACGTCAACGCCCGCCGGGCACACGTGGTCGGCGACTTCAACGACTGGTCGCCCACCACGCCGATGAAGCGGGGGAAGGAAGGCGCCCTCCAGGCCGCGGTGGACCTCGAGCCGGACCGGGAGTACCAGTTCCGCTACGTGATTGACGGCGAGCGCTGGATCAACGATCCGCAGGCCGACGCGCAGGTGGCGAACCCGTTCGGCTCGGAGAACAGCGTGGTGCGCACGGTGGTCGCGGCCGGGGCCGGCGCCCGGGCGGCCGGCGCGCGGCCGGCGCGGTCGGCGACGGCGCGGGGCGGGGCGGCGGGCGCGAGCGCGGCCGACCGGAGCGGCGC
>JADGGV010000785.1 GCA_019689775.1 Gemmatimonadota bacterium | reverse complement strand
CGCCTGCGCGGCATCGGCGATGCGAACGCGCGGCTGCTGCGGGCGGTGGGGGTGGCGTCGGTGGGCGGGCTCGCCGCCTCGGACCCGGCGGAGCTGGCGGAGCGGCTGCGGGCCGTGACGGGAACGGCGGTGGTCGACGCGCGGGTGCGGGTCTGGGTGCGCGCGGCGCGGTCGGCGGTGCGCGAGGAGCGCTACCCGAGCACGACGATGGCGCCGGCGTCGCCCGCGACCAGCTCGCCGATCTCGGCGGCCGGCAGGCCCATCCCGGTCAGCTCCTCCACGAGCTGAGCGGCCGCGTCCGGCGCGAGCGCGACGAGGAGCCCGCCGGACGTCTGCGCGTCGCACAGCAGGATGCGCAGCGGTTCCGGCACGTCGACGCTCCAGCGCACCGACCCCGCCAGGTCCGCGCGGTTGCGCCTCGTGCCGCCCGGCACGTGCCCGGCCGCGGCCAGCTCGAGCACGCCGGGAAGGAGCGGCACCGCGTCCGCCCGGACGCGCGCCGCCAGACGACTCGCCAGCAGCACCTCCCGCAGGTGTCCGAGCAGGCCGAAGCCGGTCACGTCCGTCGCGGCGTGCGCGCCGGCGCGCACCATCGCCTCGGCCGCGGCGCGGTTCAGCGCCGCCATGCTCGCGACCGCGGCCGCGACCACCTCCGGCGCCGCCGCCCCGGCCTTGAGCGCCGTCGCGACGACGCCGGTGCCGAGCGCTTTGGTCAGCACCAGCCGGTCGCCGGCCCGGGCGGTCGAGTTCCGCAGCATCCGCTCCGGGTGCACCTCGCCGATCACGCACAGGCCGAACTTCGGCTCGGGGTCGTCGATCGAGTGGCCGCCGACGACCGCGATCCCCGCCTCCCGCGCCACCTCGCCGCCGCCGCGCACGATCTCCTCCAGGATGCCCTCGCCCAGCAGCGCGCGCGGGAACGCGACGAGGTTCAGCGCGAACAGCGGCCGGCCGCCCATCGCGTATACGTCCGACAGCGCGTTCGCCGCCGCGATGCGCCCGAAGTCGTACGGATCGTCCACCACGGGCGTGAAGAAGTCGACCGTCGCCACCAGGGCGCGGTCGGCATCCAGCCGGTAGACCGCGGCATCATCCGAGGTGCCGGCATCCACCAGCACCGCGGGATCCGCGAAGGGGACCAGGCGACGCAGGACCTGCGTCAACTCGGACGAGCCGAGCTTGCAGGCTCAACCCGCTCCGTGCGAGAGCTGACTGAGCCGGAGGCGCGGACGCTGGTCGCGGGGTGGATCGGTCGGGATGGTCATGGGGGGAATGTAGGGCGGAGCAGGGGGAG
>JADGGV010000784.1 GCA_019689775.1 Gemmatimonadota bacterium | reverse complement strand
GTGCGTGGGATGGCGGAGTGGGGGCAGGGGGAGCGCGGGGCGGCGGGGTATGAGGACAGCGGGCAGTCGGAGCTGCACTACACGCTCGAGGAGGCGGAGGCGTACCGCAAGGCGCTGGAGGAGCGCGCGAAGCGGGAGGGCGAGTCGAAGCCTTGACGGACGCGCGCTACCGGTGGACGGCCTGCATGCCGGGCTCGGGGTAGCGGGGGCCGGCCGCGGCGCCGGGCGGCGCGATCTCGTCGAGGCGCTCGAGGTCGGCGGGGGTCAGCTCGATCCAGGCGGCGTCGCGGTTCTCGTCGAGGGAGCGGCGGCGCGTGGTGCCGGGGATCGGCACGATGTCGGGCCCGCGGGCGAGGAGCCAGGCGATGGCGAGCTGGGCGGGCGTGACCTTCTTCTCGAGCGCGAGCGCGCAAAGCCGCTCCACGAGCTCGAGGTTGCGGGCGAAGTTCTCGCTCTGGAAGCGCGGGTACAGACGACGGACGTCCTCCGGGGCGAGGTCGTCGGGGGAGCGGAGCCGGCCGGTGAGGAAGCCGCGGCCGAGCGGCGCGTAGGCGACGAAGCCGATGCCGAGCTCGCGGACGGTGTCGAGCACGCCGTTCTCCTCGGGGTCGCGGGTCCAGAGCGAGTACTCGGTCTGGAGCGCGGAGATCGGGAAGGTGGCGTGGGCGCGGCGGATCGTGTCGGGCGCGGCCTCGGAGAGGCCGACGAAGCGGACCTTGCCGCGGGCGACGAGCTCACCCATGGCGCCGACGGTCTCGTCGATCGGCACGTCGGGGTCGACGCGGTGCTGGTAGAAGAGGTCGATGTAGTCGACGCCGAGGCGCTTGAGCGAGGCGTCGCAGGCGGCGAAGACGTACTCGGGGCGGCCGTTGACGGCGACGCGGCCGTCGGGCGTGCGGACGAGGCCGAACTTGGTGGCGAGGACGACCTCGTCGCGGCGGCCGCGGATCGCCTCGCCGACGAAGCGCTCGTTCGTGTGCGGGCCGAAGGCGTCGGCGGTGTCGAGGAACGTGATGCCGAGGTCGAGCGCGCGGTGCAGCGTGGCGCGGGCCTCGGCGGGGTCGCTCGGGCCGTAGAGGTCGCTCATCCCCATGCAGCCGAGGCCGATGGCGGAGACGACGAGGCCCTGCGAGCCGAGCGGGCGGGTGAGCACGGGCGTCAGCGGGCGCAGAAGCGGTCGAAGGCGGCGCGCAGCTCGTCGGCGAGGTCCTCGGGCGCGCGGCGCTCGATGTCCTTGCGCTCGAGGGCGAAGACGACCTCGCCGTCGCGGAGCAGGAAGACGGAGGGGGAGGAG
>JADGGV010000783.1 GCA_019689775.1 Gemmatimonadota bacterium | reverse complement strand
GAATCGCCGGAGCGCTTCGAGGCGGAGCTGTCGGGGTTGTGGAAGGGGCGGCTCTAGGGCCGACGGGGGGATGAACGAAGGCGGCGCGATCCGGAGGGGTCGCGCCGCCTTTCGCTGGAGCGCCGGCGGCGCTCAGTGGTGGTGCGCCTTGATGCGGAACTGGTGGTAGAAGGTCGCGACGATCGCGGACGCACCCGCCGCGCCGAGCAGGAGCCCCACCAGCAGCCAGGCCAGCCACCAGTCCGGCCGCCCGCGGGCGAGGCCGGTGAAGGAGCTGTAGAGCGAGGCGCCCGCCATGGCGAGCCAGAGCACGCCGATGACGAGGCCGCTGCCGATGGCGACCATGCTCGGCTTCGAGGTGTTGTTGGCGTCCATCCCCTCCTCCAGGTTCCGTTGGGCCGCGGGCAATATACGAGGGGGCGCCCGCGCGGCAAGGGATTGCGCGTCCGGGCCGGGCCGCGCATCCTCCCCCGGTCCCTGATCCTGTCACGAAGGCGACGATGACGGTACCGATCCCGTTGATCCCCATCAGCGCGCGCGTGCGGGTTCGGCGCGGGCGTTTCCCCACCGACCCGGCGCTAATCGGCCGCACCGGCACGGTGGTGCAGTCCAGCGAGTACACACCCCACGCCTACGGCGTCACGCTGGATGGCGAGTCCGTGATCCGCGTCTTCACCGCCGACGAGTTGGAGCCCGCCACCCGGCTGGAGCTGTCCCCGGACCGCGAAGCCGCGAAGCGGCGCCGGGCACTGCCGTAGCCCGCGCGAGCGGCGCGACTCGTGCAGCGGCCGGATCGCCCGTCGCGGAGGAGTCGCATGGCTGAAGACGACGTCGAGCAGGGGGGCGCCGAGGAGGCGGCCGCGACCCCGATCGCCATGGCGCGCCACGCTATCGAGGCGACGCGCGGCCGCATCTCGGCTCGCCTCGGTGCGCTCGAGGAGCGGGTCCACCGCACGAAGGACGCGCTCGAGGAGCGGCTCGACGTGCTCCGGGAGCTGCGCGCCCGGATCCGCGAGCGGCCCTGGGCCGCGCTCGCGATCGCCGCCGGCGCCGGGCTGCTCCTGGGCCTGCTGGCGGCGCGCACGGCCCCCGCTGCCGCGACCGCGCAGGCCGCACGCCGGGCGCGCCGCCCCGGCGACGCCGACCCCGCCCGGGCGCGCCGCCGGCCGCGCCGCCGCTGAAACGCGACGAGGCGGCGCGAGCCCCGCGCTCGCGCCGCCTCGCCCATCCCGAGAGCCGCCGGCTCAGAACGGAAGCTGTCTGTTATAAAAAAATGACCCTGCCGACGAAGGCGTAGGT
>JADGGV010000782.1 GCA_019689775.1 Gemmatimonadota bacterium | reverse complement strand
GAGCGGGAGATCGCCCGCTCGCCCACCCCTCCGCTCCCCCGCTCGGCCGCTCGGCCGGCCGGCCGGGCGCCGAGACGCACGCGCACGTGCGGGACCCCGCCCGCGTCTTCGAGCCGCTCCTGGATGAGCCGCCGTTCCTCGGCGCCCTCGTCATCGACCGGCAGGGGCTCATCCTGGCCGGCACCTGCCGCCCCGACACCGACATCGAGGAGCTGGGCGCCGTGCTCGGCGCGGCGATCGACGAGTCCGCGCGCACGGCCGAGTACCTGGCGCTCGGCGCCTGGCGCGGCGCGCTGCTCGAGGCGGAGCGCGCCGTCGTGCACATGACGCCGCTCCCCGGCGAGCTGGCCGTGCTCCTCGTCGTGCGCAGCGACGTCCCCGCCGGCTACGTCCTGCGCCTCGCCGCCCGATCCTCGCAACTGGCCCGCGCCTTTCTCGGAGTCGAACCGTGAATCCGCCCTTCGCCGCCGCGCTCGAGCGGCTGAGCCGCGTCCCCGGGGTGCGGGGCGCCATGATCGTGGATACGACGGCCGGCGTGCCCGTCGCCTCGGAGGTCGCCGCGGGGGTGCCGGCGCCCGCCGTGGCGGCGCTCGCCGCGTCGCTCTTCAAGCGCACCGCCCAGGCCGCGGCCGGCTTCGGCGCGCTGGGCGCGCTCCAGCTCGAGGCCGACGGCGGCCACGTCGTCATCGCCGGCGCGGGCGAGGTCGCGATCGTCGCGGTCGCGGAGACCGCCGCACAGCTCGGGCTCGTCCGCCTCGAGGTGCGCCGCATCGCGGAGGCGCTCCGATGAGGCGCGAGGACCTGGCGGCCGTCATCGAGGCGGTGAAGGGGCCGACCGACCGGTTCGTGCGCGAGTCGCGGGTCCGCACCTGCCTGCTCGTCAACGGCGCGGGGCAGGTGCTGGCGCAGCACGGCTTCACGAAGAGCTACGAGGTCGTCAACGTCGCCTCGCTCGCCGCGGCGGCCCACGCCGCCGCCGGCGCGCTCGCGAAGCTGACCGAGGCCGGCGGGTGGACGCACCTGCACAACCAGGGGAAGGACCGGCAGCTCTTCCTCGCGCCGTTCCGCACCCCCGTCGAGACGCTCGTGCTCGTCGCGATCTTCGACGACGAGTCGTCGCTCGGCGTCGTGCAGTTCTTCTACGAGCGGTTGGTGGCGGAGGTGCGGGCGCTCCCGCAGCTCCAGGCGGCCCGGCCGATCGAGACGCAGGCCGGGTTCGAGCGCGACCTGGAAGCCGGGGGGGGGCCCCGGGGCCCCGCCCCCCCCCGCCGCGGCCGCGGGGGGGGCGGGGGGTATAAAAAAAAGGCGCAGT
>JADGGV010000781.1 GCA_019689775.1 Gemmatimonadota bacterium | reverse complement strand
GGGGAGTGGGGGCGCGGGCGATGGCCGTTCCCCCCACTCTCCCGCTCTCGCGCGCTCCCGCTCGGCCGTCAGGCGCGTCCGGCTCATGGGACCACCACGTCCGGATGGAGCAACGCGGCGAGGCGGCGCGCGGCCTCGGCGATGCGCGGGCCGGGGCGGTTGAAGAGGTCGGGGTCGAGCGCGAAGACGCGGCCGTTCCGGACCGCCGGCAGACTGCGCCAGCCGGGGCGCGAGCGGAGGCGGCCCACGGGGTCGCCCGCCTCGTACTGCGCGACGAGCACGACGTCCGGGTTGCGCCGGATCACCTCCTCGACCGACACCTGCTGCGCCGCCACGCGGGCGTCGGCGAACGCGTTGCGGCCGTTCGCGATGGCGAGCAGGTCGGTGCCGGCCGTCCCCTCCGCGGCTGCCATCGGTGGGTCCGTGCCGATGAGGTACAGCACGGAGGGCGCGGGGCGCGCGGCCACGGCGGCGCGGACGCGGTCGATGTCGCGGCGCAGCGCCGCGACGAGCGAGTCCGCGCGCCGCGAGATGCCGAGCAGCCGGCCGAGGTTCGCGGCGGTGCGGAAGCCGTCCTCGACCCCCTCGACGCGCGCGACGTAGACGGGGACGCCCGCCTCCGCGAGCCGCGCGACGACCGCGCGCGAGCCCCGGTCCGGCCACGCCACCACCAGGTCGGGGTGGCGCGCGACCAGCCACTCGATGCTCGGTGTCAGCCCGCCGCCGACCGAGGGGAGGCGCGCCAGCTCCGGCTCGCGGTCGTAATCCGTCCGGGCGACGAGGCGGTCGCCGGCGCCGAGCGCGAGGATCGTCTCGTTGACCGACGGGATGAGCGCGACGACGCGGCGGGCGGCGTGCGGGAGCGCGACGGTGCGCCCGGCGTCGTCGGTGACGCGGACGGCGGCGGGGGCGGCGTCAGCGCGGTCGCGGCCGCACCTCGCGGCGAGCGGGGAGAGGGCCAGGAGCCCGAGCCAGACTGCGATGCGTCGCGCCGGAAACACGAATCCCGTCCTTCCGTGCGGGAAGGGCGGGATGAACGGCGGCCGCGCGAGCGGCGCCGAAAGACGGCGTCCCCGACCCCTCCCACGAGGGGTGATCGATTCGGGCGCGGACGGGGCCGGTCTCCTGGCTCGAGGCCGCCTCGCTTCGCCTTCCCAGGGGATCCTGTGCTCCCCCAGTGGCCTGCCGAGCGGGCGTTCCGACGCTCGTTCGTGAGCCGTCGGACCTCTTACAGTGGCGGGGCCGCGCCGGTCTTGCACCGGACTTCCGGGTGGCCCCGTTCGCGTGATGTGGCGGGAAGGGTAAGCAGGGGG
>JADGGV010000097.1 GCA_019689775.1 Gemmatimonadota bacterium | reverse complement strand
ATGTGTTCGTGTCTGGGGGCCGCGGTGATGTGAATACGAGACCGGGGCCGGGGCGGCCGCGCGCTGGCCGGCGCTCAAGATCGTGCGCCACCGCCGCAACTTCGGGAAGACCGAGGCCATGCTCACGGGCGCCGAGGCGACGGACGCGGAGTACCTCGTCCTCTTCGACGCCGACCTTCAGCACTCGCCCGAGGAGATCCCGCGCTTCCTCGAGAAGCTCGAGGAAGGCTGGGACATCGTCACCGGCGTGAAGATCGGCGCCTACGAGAAGCGCGCGGTCTCCTCGATCTACAACCGCCTCAGCCGTCGCCTCTTCGACGTCCCGGTCTCCGACCTGAACTCGATGAAGGCGTTCCGCCGCGAGGTGCTCGACGAGGTCCACCTGCGGCACGACTGGCACCGCTTCTTCGTCGTCCTCGCCTACGCCCGCGGCTTCACCGTCACCGAGATCGACATCACGCTCTATCCCCGGCGCCACGGCCAGGCCAAGTTCTCCAGCCGCAAGCGCATCGTCGTGGGGCTGCTCGACCTCGTCTCCGTCGCCTTCTTCCTGTTCTTCTCCCGCAAGCCGCTGATCCTCTTCGGCGTCAGCGGGATCATCATGGCGGGCCTCGGCGTCCTCGTCGGCCTCGTCACGATCGTCCTGCGGATCCTCCAGTGGATGCCGGCCTTCGGCTTCCGCCCGCTCCTCTACCTCGTCATCCTCCTCGAGACGCTCGGTTTCCTGCTCTTCGGCTTCGGCTTCCTCGCGGAGCAGATCGCGCAACAGCAGGCAGATCTGGATGCCATCGAGCGGGAGCTTCGGCGCCGGGACCCAGGGGTCGGGCCCGCGCGGGCGCGGAAGTAACGCTTGCGTCGAGGGCCACAAGTGATGACGGCACAAGCATATCGACCTGTCCATATGAAGTTTGTTCTAGGTGGCGCCCCGGCGCGGCCGAGCGAGCGGGGGGCGACGTGAGCGCGCCCGCGCGGGTGCTCGTCGTCATCGGGACGAGGCCGGAGGGGATCAAGCTCGCCCCGGTCGTCGCGGCGTTGCGGCGCGAGCGTGGGCTCGAGGTGCGCGTGGCGCTGACCGGGCAGCACAGCGAGCTGCTGGATCAGGTGCTGGACGTGTTCGATCTCCAGGTCGACTGGGACCTGGCGATCATGCGGGAGGGGCAGGATCTCTACGACGTGGCGGCGGGCTGCCTGAGCGGGCTGCGCGACGTCTACCGAACGTTCCGGCCGGACCTGGTGCTGGTGCAGGGGGACACGGCGACGGTGTTCTTCGGCGGGCTGGTGGCGTTCTTCGAGCGGGTGCGGGTGGGGCACGTGGAGGCGGGGCTGCGCAGCGGCGACAAGTGGCGGCCGTACCCGGAGGAGATCTTCCGGCGGCTGACCGGGGTGGTGGCGGACCTGCACTTTGCGCCGACGGCGGAGGCGCGGCGGAACCTGGTGGCGGAGGGGGTGGATCCGTCGACGGTGTTCTTGACGGGCAACACGGTCGTGGACGCGTTGGGCGAGGTGGCGGCGCGGAGCGCCGGGGTGGCGGATCCGACGCTGCGCCGGGTGCTGGAGGAGGGTCGACGGCTCGTGCTGGTCACGGCGCACCGGCGCGAGTCGTTCGGCGCGCCGCTGCGGGAGGCGCTCGGTGCGATCCGGGAGCTGGCGGACCGACACGAGGATGTGGGGGTGCTGTACCCGGTGCATCCGAACCCGAACGTGGTCGGGCCGGCGCGGGAGGTCCTGAGCGGGCATCCGCGGATCCACCTGACGGCGCCGCTGGGGTACCTCGATCTGGTCCAGGCGCTGCGCCGTGCAGCGCTCGTGCTCACGGACTCGGGGGGGATCCAGGAGGAGGCGCCGACGTTCGGCACGCCGGTGTTGGTGCTGCGGGAGGTGACGGAGCGTCCGGAGGGGGTGCGGGCCGGGGTGGCCCGCCTGGTGGGCACGGATCGGGAGGCGATCCTGCGCAACAGCGAGGAGATCCTGAGCGATGCGGGTGCGCGTGCGCGGATGGGCGCGGCGCGCAACCCGTACGGCGACGGTCGCGCCGCGGAGCGCATCGCCGACATCGTGGCGCACGCGCTGACGGGGCGGGCGCGTCGGACGCGGGACTGGGAGCCGCCGGCGTGAGGATCCTCCAGCAGTGCATGTACTTCCCGCCGGAGGTGGGCGGCCTCGAGAGCCACGTGTACTATCTCTGCCGCGACCTGGTCCGGCTGGGGCACGAGGTGACGATGGTGACGTCGCGCTCGAAGCCGGAGGCGGCGGCGCGGGAGGTCGTGGAGGGGATCCGGGTGGTGCGGACGTGGTTCCCGGGGAAGAACACGCTCGGCTGGTCGCTGCACACGCTGGCCAGCATCCCGACGTACGAGCGACTGGCCCGGGAGGCGGACGTCCTGCACGCGCAGGATTTCGCCTCCGGCCCCCCGGCGATGCTGGCGAAGCGGCTCTACGGCAAGCCGCTGGTGCTCACGCTGCACACGTCGCACTTCCTGCGACTGGCGAAGAAGCCGCTCTGGCGCCCGGTGCTGCGTCGGATCATCGCGTCGGCGGACTGGCTCCTGGCGGCGAGCGAGGAGTTGCGGGACGTGGGGCTGTCGCTCTACCCGCACCCGCGCGCGGAGGCGCTGACGAACGGCGTGGATACCGATATGTTCCGCCCGGTCGCGGGCGCGCTGCCGGCGCCGCGGCCGGGGCGGCGGCGCGTGATCGTCCCGCGGCGCTTGTTCCCGAAGAACGGGGTAGAGTACTTCGTGCGGGCGATGCCGCTGGTGCGCGCCGAGATCGACGTGGAGGCGATCCTGGTGGGGGACGGGCCGGAGCGCCCGCGGCTGGAGGCGCTGGCGCGGGAGCTGGGCGTGGCGGACGCCGTGCACTTCCTGGGCGCGCGGCCGAACGCGGAGATGCCGGGGCTGATCTGCTCGGCCGAGGTCGCGGTGTTTCCCTCGCTGATGGAGGCGACGAGCGTCGCGGCGCTGGAGGCGATGAGCTGCGAGCGGCCGGTGGCGGCGTCGCGCGTGGGCGGCCTCCCCGAGATCGTCGACGAGAGCGTGGGGACGCTGTTCGAGCCGGCGAACCCGGAGAGCCTGGCGGAGCGGCTGGTGGCGCTGCTGCGGCGGGGCGACCTCGCGGAGGCGGGGGAGCGCGCGCGGGCGCGCGTGGTCGGCCGCTGGAGCCTGGAGCGGCTGGCGCGTCGGCATGAGGAGATCTACCGGACCCTCTTGAGCGAGAAGCGATAGGTGACAGCGAAGGCGACACGCTCCGCGGGCGGCCGGCCGGCGGCCGGCGCTCCGCTCCGGGCGCGAGGTCGAGTGGCGGAGCCCGAGCGCTTCCGCTCCTGGATGGCGCCGGCGCTCTACGCGCTGGTGACGGTGATCCTGTTCCGGGAGTTCGTCTTCGGCGGCGCGCAGTTGCTCGGCGTCGACACGCAGGCGCTCAGCTACTTCGCGCGGAAGTTCTACACGGACGTCGTGCATTCCACGGGGCACTTCCCGCTGTGGGACCCGCTGCTCTACGGCGGTCTCCCGTTCGTGGAGGGGATGCACGGCGACATCTTCTACCCGCCGTCGATGGCGCTCTTCTTCCTGAACGCGGCGAGCGCGTTCGGGTGGAAGCT
The DNA here is from genome assembly GCA_019689775.1 of Gemmatimonadota bacterium. Taxonomy (GTDB): domain Bacteria; phylum Gemmatimonadota; class Gemmatimonadetes; order Longimicrobiales; family RSA9; genus JADGGV01. The sequence goes on along the minus strand of JADGGV010000097.1, from coordinate 6,817 downwards.
GGTGCTGACGGTCTTCCTGGCCGGCGTCTTCACGTGCGTCTGGCTGCGGGAGCTGGGCGTGCCGCGGGCGGTCGCGTTCTTTGGCGGCCTCGTCTACCTGATGGGCGCGGACCTGGTCAGCCTGGTGTTCCCGGGCGGCGACGGAAAGATGTTCGTCACGTCGCTCGCGCCGCTCGTCTTCTGGCTGGTGGAGCGGGCGTTCCGGCGGCGCGGCATCGCGGACTTCGCGTTCCTCGCGCTCGGGGTCGGGCTGACGGTCTTCACCTCCCATATGCAGCTCGCCTACTTCAACGTCTGGGGGATCTCACTGTACGCGATCTTCCGGGCGGTGCAGATCGGGCGGGCGGAGGGGGCCGCGCGGGGCGCCCGGCTGTTCGGCCTGTTCGCGCTGGCGGGCGTGCTCGGGGTCGGCGCGGCCGCGGTGCAGTTCTTCCCGCCGCTCGGCTACCTGCGCGAGTACTCGCAGCGCAGCGCGAAGACGAACCAGGCGCGGAGCCCCGAGCTTGCCTACCAGTACTCGACGCAGTTCTCGCTGCACCCCGAGGAGGTGGCGTCGCTCGTCGTTCCGGACTTCGTGGGCGACAACGCCCCGACCGAGACGCGGGCCGGGAACACCTACTGGGGGCGGAACCCGTTCAAGCTGAACTCGGAGTACGTCGGGTTCCTGCCGCTCCTGCTGGCGCCGCTCGCGTTCCTGCGACGGCGACGCGGCGCCGCCTGGTTCTTCGCCGGCCTGGGCGCGCTGTCGCTGCTCTACGGCCTGGGCGCCGACACGCCGCTCTTCCACCTCTTCTACCGGATCCCGGGCGTCAAGCTCTTCCGCGCGCCGTCGCTCATCATCTTCCTGTACGCGCTGTCGGTGGTGACGCTGGGCGCGTTCGGGCTCCAGCGCTACCTGGAGTGGGCCGCGGGCGACGAGGCGGAGCAGCGGAGCGCGCGGCGGTACCTCTGGATCGCGGCGGCGGTCATGTTCCTTCTCGCGCTCCTGGCGGGGGGCGGGGCGCTGACCGGGGGCTGGCGCGCGATCTTCGGCGGCTACCTGACGCCGGCCAAGCTCCAGGCGCTGGAGGCCGACCTGCCGAGCATCCAGCTCGGCTTCATGGTCGCGGCGGGGCTGGCGATCGCGACCGCCGGGATCTGGGAGGCGCTGGCCCGCGGCGGGATCGGGCGCACGACGGCGGTCGCGCTCGTCGCGTTGCTGGCGTTCCTCGACCTCTATCGCGTGGATCGGCCGTTCATCCGGGGCACGGAGCTGATCAACGCGACGCCGGACGCGCAGCTCCTGTTCACGCCGCCGGACGGCGTGCGCTGGCTCCAGCAGCGGCGGGCCGCGGGGGAGGTGTTCCGTGCGCTCGACGTGAGCCCGATGGTCGGGGTGCGCACGCCGCCGAATCTGCTGGCGATCCACGGGATCGAGCAGTTGGCCGGGCATCACGGCAACGAGATCGGGCGCTGGCGGGATCTGATCGGAGGGGAGGGCCCGGAGCAGAACATGATCCGCTCCAACTTCCGCTTGCTGGATCTCACGAACACGGTGTACCTGTTGTCGCCGGCGCCGGTCCAGCTCCCGGCCGGCTTCGAGGAGGCGTACCGCGCGCCGGACGGCCAGGTGGTGTACCGGCGCACCTCGGCGCTGCCGCGGGCGTTCCTGGTCGGGGATGCGCGCGTCGTCCCCGACAGCCTCGCCGTCGACACGCTCCTCTCGCCGGGCTTCGATTTCCGCACGACGGCGACGCTGTCGACGCCGCTCCCCGCGGGGACGCAACTGCGGCCGGACCCGAAGGGGGAGGTGCGGTGGACGGCGCCCGGCGTCAACGAGTACACGCTGGAGGTGACGTCGGATCGGCCGGCGCTGCTCGTGGTCTCGGAGAACTACCACCAGGCGTGGCACGCCGAGGTGGACGGGCGGACGGCGCCGGTGCTGCGCGTCGACTACACGTTCCGCGGCGTGCCGGTCCCGGCCGGGCGGCACCGCGTCCGGTTCTTCTACCATTCGCCCGTGCTCCAGGCGACGGCGTACGTGTCGGTGGCGCTGCTGCTCGTGCTGTTCGCCGTCGGGATCGGCGGATTCGTGCTCGAGCGGCGCAGGGTGGAGGCGGCGTGAGGGAGAAGGGGCTCTCCGCGTACGACGTGGCCGGCCATTACGATCGGCGCTACTTCCAGGACCTGGCGCTTCGCTACCGCACGCGGAACCGGTTCGCGCGGCAGCGCATCGCCAACGTGTTCTCGCTGCTGCCGGACGTCCGCGGCGCCCGGGTGCTCGACGTCGGGTGCGGGATGGGGACGTTCACGGTGGAGGCGGCGCGCCGGGGCGCGACGTCGGCCGTGGGCGTGGACTTCGCGCCCGAGGCGGTGGCCACCGCACGCGAGGTGGCGGCAGCCGAGGGCGTGCGCGGGGCGACGTTCATCGAGGGCGACGCGACGGCGCTGCCGTTCCCGCCGGAGAGCCGGGACGTGGTGCTCGCGGCGGACGTCACGGAGCATCTGGACGACGCCACGCTGGGCGCGGTGCTCGCCGAGGCGCTCCGGGTGCTTCGTCCGGGCGGGGCGCTCGTGATCTACACGCCGGAGGCCTCGCACCTCTTCGAGCGCCTCCGCGACCTCGGCGCGATGCGCCAGGATCCGTCGCACATCGGCGTCCGCTCGGCCGCCGAGCTGGTGGACGCGGTCCGGGCGGCGGGTTTCGAGGTCGTGCGGACGGCGTGGCTGCCCTCGCACCTCCCCGGGTGGAACCTGCTCGAGCGGGCCTTCGCCCGGTGGGTGCCGCTGCTCCGGCGGCGGATCGGCGTCGTGGCGCGGAAGCCGGGGCCGCGCGGATGAGGAAGCACTGGCTGCTCCGCGGGCTCCAGGTGGCGCTGCTCGCGGTCGTGATCTGGGGCGTGTGGAGCCGGCTGCGCCCCGAGCTGGGCCGCCTCGACGCCGCCGCGCTCGCCCGCTGGCGGCCGAGCGCGCTTCCGCTGCTCGCCTCGCTCGTGGCGGTCGTCGTCGTCTACCTCGTGCACGCCTTCCTCTGGCGGCGGATCGTCGCCGACATCACCGGACGGACGCCGCCGCCCGGCTCCGTCATCCGGGTCTACTTCGTCTCGAGCCTCGGCCGGTACATCCCGGGGAAGGTCTGGCAGGTGGCGGGGCTGGCGCTGCTGGCCCAGCGCGAGGGGGTCTCGGCGCTGGGCGCTACGGCGGCCTCGATCATCGGCCAGATCGGGTTCCTCACGACCGGCTGTCTGTTCCTGGCCGCGACGCTGCCGAGCTGGTCGGGTTCCGGGGTGGCGGCGGCCGCCGCCGTCGCCGTGCTCGTGGTCGGCGCGGTCGGCCTCGGCTTCCTGACGGCGACGCCGGCGGGCGCGCGGCGCCCGCCCCCGCGGGCGGCGCGGGCGCCGACCCGCGTCGCGCCGGCGATCGAGGCGCTGGATCGCGTGCGGCCCGGCGTGGCCGCGCTCTGGGCGCTGGGGTACGCCGCGAGCTGGGTCCTGCTCGGGGCGGCGTTCACGCTCTTCGTCACCGCCTTCGCGCCGGCCTCCCTGGCGCACGTGCGCTATCTGTCCGGCGCCGTCGCCGCCTCGTACCTGGCCGGTTACATCGCGATCGTGGCGCCGGCGGGGATCGGCGTGCGGGAGGCCGCCATGGTCGCGCTGCTGGCCGCGGTCATCCCCGGCCCGGCGGCGCTCGTCGTGTCGATCGTCTCGCGCCTCTGGTTCACCGCGGCCGAGCTGCTCCCGCTCGCCGCGCTGCCGTGGCTCCGGCCGCGGCACCCCGGCGCCAAGGGGACGGCCACGCTGGAGGTCCTGTGAGCGGTCCCGTCGGCGCCGGCCGGGCGCTCGTCATCGTCCCGACCTACAACGAGCGCGAGAACCTGCCGCGGCTGATCCCGATGATCCTCGAGCAGGATCCGCGGATCGACGTCCTCGTCATCGACGACAACTCGCCGGACGGGACCGGGGCGGTGGCGGACGAGATCGCCGCGCGCGAGCCGCGCGTGCACGTGCTGCACCGGCGCGGGAAGCTCGGGCTCGGGACCGCCTACATCGAGGGGTTCCGCTGGGGGATCGCGCGGGGCTACGCGTACCTGCTCGAGATGGACGCCGACTTCTCGCACGACCCGGCCCACCTCCCGCAGTTCCTTGGCGCCGCGGAGGATTACGACCTCGTCCTCGGGTCCCGGTACCTCGGCGGCCGCGTCACGGTCATCAACTGGCCGATGACGCGACTGCTCCTGTCGTACTTCGCGAACGTCTACGCCCGCTGGGTGACCGGGCTCCCCGTGGCCGACGCGACCGGGGGCTTCAAGCTGTTCCGTCGCGAGGTGCTCGAGCGGATGGACCTCGACCGCGTCGAGTCGGAGGGGTACGCCTTCCAGATCGAGATGAGTTTCCGCGCGTGGAAGGCCGGCGCTCGCCTCGGCGAGATCCCGATCGTCTTCGTCGACCGCACCCTGGGCGAGTCGAAGATGTCCAAGAAGATTGTGCGGGAAGCCGTCTTCAAGGTGTGGAAGCTGCGCCTGCTGGCGCTGCTCGGAAGGCTCTAAGCGAATGGCGATCCGCGACCTCCTCTGGGCCTGCCCGCTCTGCGGCCTCGAGGGCGGGCTGCACCCTCGCGACGCCGTGGACGCCTGTAGCGGCTGCGGCGCCCGCTTCCGGCGCGGGCGCGGATCCGAGATCGTCGCGGAGCTGCGCGACGGCCGGATCGAGCGCCGCCTCGCCGCCGACTGGGCGGTACGCCTGGCGCGTGCGCCGCGCCAGCGCGGGGCGGGGGAGTGGCGCCGGGAGCGCGTATCGGTCCGGTTCTCCACCGGCGAGGCCCCCGTCTATCGGGCGGGCGAGCTGCTCGGCGGCGTCGAGAAGCTCGGGCCGCCGCTCCCCGGCGAGCTCGCGCTCACCGGCGAGGAGCTGGCGCTGCGCCTCGACTCGGGAGAAGAGCGGCGCTGGCCGCTCGACCGCCTGACCGCCGTCCAGATGAGCTCCGGGAGCCTCCAGATCAAGGCGCGCGGCGAGCCGCTCACCACGTTCCGCTTCCCCGACGGCTCCGCGCGCCTGTGGGAGGAGTCCCTCACCGCCGCGCTGCGCGCGCGCTACCGCGCCGCCGGCAGGGGCGAGATCGTCGAGTTCCAGCCGCGGATCGTCACGCGATGATCCTCTACCGGTTCTGCCAGCGCCTGGTGCGCCTGGGTTGGCCGCTCATCGGCCCCCTCGAGGTGCACGGCCTGGAGAACGTGCCGGAGCACGGACCCTTCCTCCTCATCGCCAACCACCAGAGCATCCTCGATCCGATCCTCGTCCAGGCCATCATGCGCCGCCCCCTCTACACCATGGCCAAGAGCACCCAGTTCACCGGCCGCATCATGGGGTGGCTCATGCCGCGCCTCCTCGCCTTTCCCGTGCGACGCTACCGCGTCGACCCGCAGGTCGTCCGCGTCGCCCTGCGCCACCTCGACCGGGGCGACGGCGTGGGCGTCTACATCGAGGGCGAGCGGAGCTGGGATGGCCGCCTTCAGCCACCACGACTCGGCACCGTCCGCCTGGTGCTCAAGGCGGGAGTCCCCGTGATCCCCTGCGGCGTGAGCGGCACGTACGACGTCTGGCCACGCTGGGACCGCGGCCTCCGACGCGCGCCCGTCGGCGTCGCCTTCGGCGCCCCGATCCGTTTCCCGAAGCTCGACGACCGGGCGGAGCGCGAGAAGGCCCTGCCAAAGGCCGCCTCCGACCTCATGGCGGCGATCGCCGCCCAGATCGCCGTCGCCACCCCACGGATCGCGCCGCGCGACGATCGCCGCCAGGTCCGCGGCGGCCGCGCCTGACAAGCGACCGCACAGGAGCCCCGCTGACGCCCGAACGCGACCTCGGACGGGGTCCAGGTCCCCCCACGGGCGCGCGGGGCTTCCAGGGGCCTTAGCGCCCGTTTTTCCCGCACGCCCAGCCGGCCGGCCGTCACGTCCCCCGCCGGGCCGTCCGTCCGCCGATCCGCACGTCGCCGGCGCAACTCTCGCCGCTGTCGCCGGTTGGCGCTCTTTCCACATCTTCACTTCGGAATCATATAGTGCGAGGCGGGGAAGGGGGTGGCGTTTTGTGAAGTGGGCACTATTGTTTTATGAAGTACGGCGGCGGCGGCGGGCCGCGCGGCCCGGCGAGGCGAGGCGCGGAGGGCCGGTGCCGAGACGAAGCTACGAGCAGTTCTGCGGGGTGGCGCGAGCCCTGGATAGCGTCGGGGAGCGCTGGACGCTGCTGGTGGTGCGGGAGGTGTTGCTGGGGCCGCGGCGGTTCAAGGAGCTGCTGGAGGCGCTGCCGGGGATCGGTCCGAACCTGCTGTCGGCGCGGCTGAAGGCGCTCACGGAGGAGGGCGTGCTGCGCCGGGTGGCGGGCGCCGGCGGGGTCGCCTACGAGCTGACCGAGGTGGGGCGGGCGCTCGAGCCCGCGATCCTGGCGCTGGCGCGCTGGGGAGCCGGGCGGCTCGGGGCGGATCCGGCCGGCGCCGGGCCCGCGCGGGCGTCGGTGCGCGCCGACTGGGCGATCCTGATGCTGCGGGCGCGTTTCCGGCCGGAGCGAGCCGAGGGCGTGGCCGAGGTCTACCAGATCGAGGCGGGCGCGAGCGCGTACCACCTGCCCGTGCACGACGGGCGCGTCGAGGTCGCACGCGGGCCCGCGCCGGTCGCGGCGGCGATCCTGCGAACCGAGCCGGCGACGTTGGCGGCGCTGGCGGCCGGGCTCGAGGACCTGGAGGCGGCGGCGAGCGCGGGCGCGCTGGAGCTGCGCGGCTCGCCGTTCGCGGCGGCGCGCTTCGCGCGCGTCTTCGACCTGGAGGTGGGCGGTGGTGGGGGGTGAGG
>JADGGV010000096.1 GCA_019689775.1 Gemmatimonadota bacterium | reverse complement strand
GCGGGGGGGGGGGGGGCGCACGGGGGGGGGGGGGGCGCGCCGCGGGGGGCCGGGGCGCGGGGGGGCGCCCCGGGCCCCGTTCGTTCGGCCGGTCGTCCGGTGGACCCCGGCCGAACGATCAGCCGATCAGCTCTCCAGCCACTTCCGGTCCTCGGCCGAGATCTGCTTGCGCCGGGGCCGGAGCAGCCGGACCACGACGTAGCCGACCAGGACGATCGGCGCGACCTTGAAGAGCAGGAACGACGCGATCCCGATGGCGATCCCGAACAGGGCGCCGACGACCGCGAGCCCCACCCCGAGCACGACGAGCGCGACGAGGCCGACGAGCAGGAACGTCAGGAGCGACCCGAGCATGACGGAATCTCCTTTCTACAAGGCCGCGGGGCGGCCGTCGAGCCATCGGACTTCCAGGGACCCCAGCGCCGCCTGGATGTCGAGGTTCAGGCGCCGCGTCGCCGACTCATACCCCGGCGAGAAATAGGTGTTGCCGCGCTTGACGAGGCCGGCGGGCTCGAAGTCGGCGAGGAACGAGCGCTCGTTGATGCGCACGCCGACGCCGCGCGGGATCGCGAGCGTGAGCGAGCCCATGCCCATGCGGATCTCACCGACGACGTCGCCCTTCCACTCGCCGCTGAAGTCGAGCGTCACGTCGCCGACGCCGCCGAGGACCTCGAGGCGCTCGGGGCTGAGGTGGCCGAGCTGAAGCGCCTGGAAGTCGGCGGCGCCGACCTGGAGCCGGAGCGTGCGGCAGCGGTCGCGGTTCGGCTGCGAGAAGCGGAGCTTCGTGTCGCTGGCGCCGGTGTGGACGTCGGCCTCCTGGATACGGAGCCCGCCCAGATCGAGATCGGCCTCCACGGCGCCGAACCGGAGCTTGAGGTCGAGCGGCACCTGCGGGCCGAGCTCGAGCTTCAGCTCGTTCCCCTTCCAATCCTTGCGGCTGACGTTCCGTTTGCGGCCTCCCATGTCGATCCGCAGCACGCCGTCGGCGAAGCTCGCGCGGGGCGCGACGACGTCGGCGTCGTACCGCATGTTGGCACGGTAGAGCGTCCCGGGTGCGCCCGGCCGGACCTCGAGCGTGCCGGCGCCGTACTGGAGGTCGACCCGGAGCGACTCCTCGCCCGTGTACTGGCGCGCGGTCGACGTGGTCCGCAAGTCCTGCCCATGCGACGACGCCGGCGTGGCGGCCGCGGCGAGCGCCGCGAGGCCGAGCGCGACCCGGAGCTTAGACATGGGTCTCCTCCTCGAAGACGCTCTCGTCCAGGGTGCGGCCCGTGTGGACGCCGGCGGGCGGGCGCGTGCCGGCGCGGGAGAGGAGCACGGCCCCGAGACCGGTCGTCGCCGCGAACCAGGTGACCACGCCGCCGAGGAACGTCAGCGTGCCATGGATGAAGCCGAGCCACGGTCCAGCCATCTCGACGACGGACCCGGCGATGAACAGCGCCATGAGGAGCGCGAGGCCGGTGATCAGGAAGTAGTACGAGTTGCCGCGACGGAACCATTCGCCGGCGTAGAGCCGGCGCTCCGCCAGCCCCTCGCCGGCGGCGTGCGCGATGGCGAGGTAACCGAGCAGGGCCGCGAGCACGACGGCCACCGGGAAGAGCGGGATCCAGACGAGGAGCGCCGGGATCCCCACGATCGAGATCGTCAGCGCCAGGATCCCGAGCACGAAGACCGGGACGATGAGGAAGGAGGCGGCCAGGCCGACGAGCCACGAGCGGAGCGTGAGCTGGCGCGCCGTGTCCGCGACCGCCTCGAGGTGGGGCCGCCCGCCGAAGTAGATGGTGACGACGCCGATCCCGAAGAGGACGGCGAGGACGACGAGGGCCGCGAGGATGTCGGAGATCCCGCGCCAGATGTGGTGGAACGGGCGCAGCCAGGGGCTGTCCTCGTCGGCACGCGCCACCGCGGCCGCACGCCGCCCCTGGAGGCGCTCGACCGTGCGCTGGAGCTCCTCGATCCGCTCCTGGAGCTTGGTCAGCGAATCGGACGAGGGGCCGAGCGACGGCGGCGCGGGCGCATCGGGCGCCGCGGCCATCGGAGCCTCTCCGGAGATGGCCGCGAGCAGCGCGGTGTGCAGGCGCGTCCCCGCGCCCCCGTCCGGCGCCGACCAGGACGCGAGCAACGCGCCCAGCCCAGAGACGGGCGTGTCGATCGCCCTGTTCAGCAGGTCGCGCCATGCCCGATCGAGCCGCCCGCCGCGCGGCGCCGGCCCGACCTCGGCGCCGTCGACGTAGGCATGCCCGTCGCGCAGCGCGAACTCGACGGTGCGGCCGCCGGCCAGCTGGAGCTGGAGCTTCGCCTCGTCGGCCGAGAGGTCGATCTCGCTGGAGACGAGCCCGCCCCGCACCGCCTGCGGCGGCAGCGGAGCGGCTGGAGCAGCCGGGGCGAGCGGCGGCGCGGGCGCGACCGGCGGCGCCGGAACGGTCGGCCCCGGCGTCGCCACGAGGGCCGCCGGCACGAGGAGGGCCGCCGCGGCGGCGAGCGCGGCCAGCGTCAACCGGTCAGAACGAGTAGTGAGCATAGGTCACGTCCCGCGTGTGGGGCCGGAAGAGGTTCTGATAGAGGATCCAGGCGGAAGCCACCACGATCAAGCCGAAGAGCGCCGCCGCCGCCCCGATTCCCCGGAGCCCCGCCGTCGCCACGAGCGTCTCGATGGAGCCGGTCAGCCAGAGCGCGGGCCGGCTCTGGAGCACGAGCGCGCTGGCCTGGCTGGTGAGCCAGGCGGCGCCCGCGGTCGCCTTCTCGAACCCCCAGAGCAGCACGCCGTCGAGCGACAGCCAGGGCGTCGCGGCGATCCACGCGAGCGCCGCCGCGGCGGCCGCCACCGGGAGCGCCAGGAACAGCGTCACGAGCGCCCACCCCAGCGTCGAGCGGGGAAGCCAGCGGCGGGCGCGATCGGCGAGCCGCGCCGCCGCCGACCGCGGGAGCGTGACGTGCGCCATGACCCGGTCCGCGAAGCCGGCGGAGGGCTCGAGCTGCGGCATGCTGGAGAGCGCCGCGAACAGCCCTCGCCACTCCTCGAGCTCCGCCTGACAGCGCGGGCATCCGAGGAGGTGCGATTCGAGCACGGCCTGCTGCGCCTCGTCGAGGGTCCCCTCGACGTAGGCCTCGAGCTGGTCCGCGCCCGGGTGAAGGATCGATTCGCTCACGGTCGGCTCTCCGACGTCTGGTCCGTGCTGTCCATACGCGCCCCACACGGGTTCGGTTTCAGATCCGCAGATGCGCCAGGTGTTGCTTCAACTCGTTGCGGGCACGGTGGATGTACGTTTTCACCGTGCCCAATGGAACGCCCATGATCTCGGCGATTTCCTCGTACGGGCGCGCCTCCGCATGCCAGAGGGTGATGGCGGTGCGGTACTCGGGGCGCAGCCGAGCGATCGCGCGCTCGATCTCGGCGCCGAGCTCGCGGTTCGCCGTGTACTCCTCCGGGGTCTCGTCCTCGGAGATGGCGGTCAGCACGCTGGCCGCGGTCTCGTCGGCCGTCGCGGCGTGGGGCGAGCCGTCGAGGGAGAGCGTGTCCAGCCCCTTCTTGCGCAGATGATCGAGCGCGGTGTTGTGGGCGATCTTGAACATCCAGGAGCTGAACTTGTACGACGGATCGTAGCGGTCGAGGGCGTTCAGCACCTTGATGAAGGAGTCCTGGGCGAGGTCCTCGGCCTTCTCGCGGTCGCGGACGAGCCGGTAGATGAGGGACAACACCGGCCGCTCGTAGCGAGCGATCAGCTCCCGGAACGCCGCCTCGCGGCCCTCCCGGGCCAGGGCGACGATCTGCTGGTCGGTGAGTCGCTTGTAGTCCACGGTCCCCGGGTGCGCGCCGTCCGTACCTGCGGAGTCCTACGGGCGCGTGTCACCTCGGGTTTCAGGCCACCGGCCCTTGTTCGCGGGGGCGGTGCCGGGTACCTTCGTGCGCCCTGGACGTCGTAGTTTATTCCGCCGGAGCCGCTTACGGAATGTTCGAGCCCGCCGCCGCCCGCGGGGTGCTCCCCGCGCCCGAGGAGAAATCCGTCGTCGTGCGGCGGATGTTCAGCGCGATCGCGCCGCGCTACGATCTGCTGAACCACCTGCTGTCGCTGAACATCGACCGGCTGTGGCGACGGCGCGCGATCTCGATGCTGCTGGAGGGGCGCCCGCCGCGCGGCCGCTACCTGGACGCGTGCTCGGGGACGTTCGACCTGGCGCTCGCGCTGGCGCGTCGGCGCGGCTTCGACGGGATCGTGGTCGGCTCGGACTTCGCCCTGCCGATGCTCGAGCGTGGCCGGCGGAAGCTGGCCGGCACGCCGGTCCGGCCGGCGTGCGCGGACGCGCTGCGGCTCCCGTTCGGCGACGCGACGTTCGACGGCGCGACCGTCGGCTTCGGCGTGCGCAACCTCGCGCAGTTGGATGCGGGGCTGCGCGAGCTGGCGCGGGTGCTGCGCCCCGGCGCCCGGCTGGCGATCCTCGAGTTCACGACGCCGTCGTGGCAGCCGCTGCGCGGGCTGTACATGCTTTACTTCCTGCGCATCCTCCCGTGGATCGGACGGCTGGTGTCGAAGCACGGGAGCGCGTACACCTACCTCCCGGCCTCGGTGCTGGAGTTCCCGGAGCCGCCGGCGCTGGCGGAGAAGATGCGCGCGGCGGGCTTCGACGACGTGCGGTGGCGGCGCCTGACGGGCGGGATCGCGGCGGTGCACGTAGGGACGCGGCGCTGAGGCCGTCGCGCTCGCCGGTCACCCGCTCGCGGCGTCCGGCTCGAGCAGCGCGACCACGAACCGGTCGAGCAGCTCGGCGAGCGCGAGACCGCCGCCGCGTGCGATGATCCTCTCGCCCGTCAACGCGTTCCGCCACGCCCCGGGCGCCCCCTCCGGCAGCCGCACCTGCGTCTCTCCCCAAACGTTTGCTCCGATCGCGGGGCGCCCGCGGGCCAGACGAGCGGTCAGGCGCGGCGCCACGGTGATCGCCCACTCCACGCCGCGGCGGCGCGCGAAGGCGACGACGTGGTCGGCGTGCTCGCCGGCGACGGGGAGCGCGACGTAGTCGCCGTCGGCGAAGAGTGCGGCGTGCTGGCGGCGGAAGCGCAGCGCGGCGGCGGTCAGCCACAGCTTGACGCGGCCCGGGCCGGCATCGTCGAACGCCGGGACCGCACCGGGCGCGAGCGCATCCAGCATCTGCTGGCGCGCGTCGTAGTCCACGGGCCGGCGGTTGTCCGGGTCGACGAGGGTCAGCGTCCACAGCTCGGTTCCCTGGTAGAGGTCGGGAACGCCGGGCGCGGTGACCTTCAGCAGGAGCTGCGAGAGGGCGTTTTGCGCGCCATGGAAGGCGAGTTCGGCGCGCAGCCGCTCGAACCCGATGCGGAAGCGACGGTCGGCGCGCCCCTCGATCAGGGCGGCCGCGAAGTCGCCGAGGGCGGCCTCGTAAGCCTCGTCCGGCTCCTGCCAGGTGGTGTGGCGCTTGGCCTCGCGGGCGGCCTTCGTGAGGTACTCGCGAACGCGCCCGGCGAACGCCGGCTCTTCGGCGGGCTCCGCCGGCCACGCCCCGAGCAGCGTCTGATAGACGAGCACCTCGTCCACGGCGTCCGGCGCCGGCCCGCCGGCGACGAGCCGCTTGAGCCCCGCGTTCCACTCCCGCCAGCGCGGCAGCGCCTCCGCCCACGCCTCGGGCAGCTCCGACAGGACATCCAGCCGCGCGCGCACGTCCTCGCCGCGCTTCGCGTCGTGCGTCGACGTGGCGCTCATCGTGTGGGGGTGGCGCGCGGCGCGGGCCGCCATGCGGCGGTGGAACTCCGCGACGTCGACCGCCGGCCGGCCGGGGTCGCCGCCGACCTCGCTCGCGGCGACGAGGACGTTGTAGGCGTACAGCGCCGTGTCCTCGACGCCCTTCGCCATGACCGGCCCGGTGAACTGCTGCCAGTGACGCACGAAGCGGTCGCGCTCCTGGCGGCGCGCGCCCGCGTCGAGCAGCACGCGGCCGAGGAAGGCGACGGCGGTGGCGTCGACGTCGGGGACGGCGGCCGCGGCGGCGAGCGCGCGCTCGAGGACGGCGCGGTCGTGCTCGCCGGGCGGTTCGGCGGGACGGAGATACGTGCGGTAGACGGGGAGGCGCGCGGTGACCTCGAGGAGCGCGCGGCCGAGCATCGGCGCCGGCAGGTCGAGGCCGCGACGGTCGAGCGCGGCCAGCGCGGCCAGCTCGTTCTCGAGCGAGCGCATCTCGCCCGCGAACAGGAGCCCGGCGACCCGCTTCTTTGCCTCGCGCGCCAGATCGCGGAAGTCGGAGGTGGCGCCCACCTCCCGGCGGTACACGCGCTCCAGCTCCTCGAGTCCGACGGGGTCGATGAAGAGCCCGTTCACGGTGTTCAGGAAGTCGTAGCCGGTGGTCCCGGCCACGGGCCAGGCGGCGGGGAGCGGCTCGTCGGGCGCCAGGATCTTCTCGACGACGAGGTACGCCGGCCCCGCGGGCGTGACGGCGGCCTCGGCGAGGCGCCGGAGGTACGCCGTCGGGTCGGCGAGGCCGTCGACGTGGTCGACGCGGAGTCCGTCGACGACGCCCGCGCGAACCCAGCCGAGCGCGAGGTCGTGCGTGGCCTCGAAGACGGCGGGGTCCTCGACGCGTACGCCGACCAGATCGCCGATGTCGAAGAACCGGCGGTAGTTCATCTCCTGGGCCGCCATCTGCCAGTAAACCGGCTGATACGCCTGGCGCGCGATCAGCGCGTCGAGCCGCTCGACGGCCGCGGCGCCGCTCCGTGTGCCGTCGAAGCGGCCGAGCGCCGCGTCGATCGCGGCGCGGACCCGGGCGTCCGCGTCGTAGAGGCGGCGCAGGCGGCGGCCGAGCGCGGCGCTCGTGCGGGGCGTGCGCGCTCGGCCCGCGGGCGCCGTCGCCTCGCGCGGCGGCGTCTTGCGCAGCCGCTGGAGCAGCGGGCGGAGCGCGGGCGCCTCGTCGGCGGCGGGGCCGAGGACGTCGGGCCAGGTGGCGGGGTCGAGCGGGAGGCGCTGGTCGTGGTAGGCCAGCTCGAGGCCGTCGTCGCCCAGCGCGAGGGTCAGTTCCCCGGCGTCGAGCGCGTCGGCGTAGTGGCGGCCGAGGATCGGGAGCCGCACCTGCCCGCCGCCCTTCTCCCAGTCGATGTCGAAGAACCTCGCGCACGGGGAGGCACGGCCGTGGCGGAGCACGTCGCGCCACCACGGGTTCTGCGGGTCCGCCGCCATGTGGTTGGGGACGATGTCGAGGAGCAGGCCCATCCCGCGGGCGCGGGCGGTCTCCGCGAGCGCGTGGAACGCCGCCTCGCCGCCCAGCTCCGCGGAGACGGCGGTCGGATCCGTGACGTCGTAGCCGTGGGTGCTGCCGGTGCGGGCGCGGAAGACGGGGGAGAGGTAGACGTGGGAGATGCCGAGCGCGTCGAGGTACGGCACGAGGCGGCGCGCGTCCGCCAGCGTGAAATCCCGGTGCAACTGGAGCCGGTAGGTCGCGGTCGGGACGTTCATGCATCGCTCTCGACGGCGACGGCGAGGTGCCGGCCGAGGCGGTGGAACGCGTCGACCCAGTGGCGCGCCTCCGGGTCGCCCGCCTGGGCGCGCGCGCGCACCCCCGGATAGACGTTCTCGCGCAGCCCGTAGAAGATGTTGCGGGTCTTCCAGAGGTCGACCTCGAAGGGGAGGGAGGTGGCCAGCTCGGAGGCGTCGACGAGCTGCTCGAGGGCGGCGTAGGCGGACGGGTCGCGGCGCAGCCGCTCGGCGAGGCGGACGAGCGTCTCGCTGAGCGCGAACGCGAGCCCGCGCTGGTCGAGCGCGACCTCGAACGCCTTGGCCTCGCTGAGCAGCGTGCGTGCCTCGGCCAGGTCGATCTCCTCGCTCTCGAGGACGCGCCGCAGCTCGCCGTTGAGCGTGAAGTCCGCGGCCATGCGGAACGGCGCCGGGAGCGGCAGGCCGAGGTCGAGGAGGAAGCGCATGAGCGGCGCGTGGTGCTCGAAGACCTCGCGGTAGACGGCGCCCGCCTCGCGCACCGTCGCATCCAGGATGCGGTCGAGCACGCGGCGCTGCTCGTCGCGGAAGAGGGACTTCAGCGAGAACGTCGAGCTGCCGAAGTGCCGGTCGAGCAGCCGGATGACGGTGGCGAGGTCGGCGCGGGAGAACGCCTCGCGGAAGTCGCGCAGCACGCTCTCGAAGCTCTCGTCGCCCTGGTAGCGCCGGATCCCGCCGTTGAGGTTGTGATTCCCCATGTGGAGGACGGCGAACGTGACGTCGTCGGACTCCCAGGTGATCTCGGAGACGATGCGGGCGCGGCCGAGGAAGAGGCGCGCATCGCCGGCCTCACGGAACTCGGCGGCGCGCTGCGTGACGACGTAGCAGTAGATGCGCTGGCGGGGCTCGTACGGCTCGAAGAGCGAGGCGGCGGCGTAGTGCGCACCGACGTCGAGGAGGTCGACCATGGCGGGGCGCACGCTCTTCTCGTAGATGCGGCGCGCGTTGCCCTCCTCGGGGCGGTTGCTGTGGGCGCGCTCGAGGCGGTCGAGGAACTCCGGCTCGAGGTCGATGTCGAAGAGCTCGTCGGCGAGCTGGACGACGCGGCCGGCGTAGCGGATGACCTGGACGGTCTCGATCCCGGAGACGTCGTTGAAGAACCAGCCGCAGCTCGTGTACATGAGCATGGCGTGGCGCTGAAGCTCCAGGAGCTTGAGCAGCCGCATGGCGTGCGGGCGGTCGAGCGGCCAGCGCGCGTAGCGGGCGAAGAAGCGGTCGATGACCGTAGGGTCGCGGTCGAGCACGACGTCGATGTAGCCGTCGCGCGCGGCCCAGGGATCGTCGGTGATCTCGGCGGCGGCCTTCTCGTAGAGCGGCGCGACGGTGTCACGCAGCCAGTCGAGCGCTTCGCGCAGCGGCCCGCGCCAGGCCTGGTTCCACCCGGCGTCGCCGCCGGTGTGGCAGCCGCAGTCGCTGCGCCAGCGCTCGACGCCGTGCGAGCAGCTCCAGGAGGTGTTCTCCAGGATGTCGACCTCCATGTCGGGCGGATAGCGCTCGAGGAACTCGCCGTAGTTCGTGAGGCGCGCCTGGCCGCTCAGCTCGATGTGGCGCAGCGCGTAGGCGAGCGCCATGTCGCCGTGGCGGTGGTGGTGGCCGTACGTCTCGCCGTCGGTCGCGATGTGGACGAGCTGGGCGGCGTCGCGGGAGTCGTCGAAGAGGTCGAGCAGCCGGCCGGCGAAGGCGGCGCCGTTGCGGAGCAGGCCCTCGAAGGCGACGGCGCGGGAGGCCGGGCCGTCGTAGAAGAAGATGGCGATGCTGCGGCCGCTCGGCAGGCGCTGGAGGTAGGCGCGGGTGGGGTCGATGCGCGCGCCGCTCACGTCGACCCAATCGCCGCCGGCGAGCGGTCGGATGCGGCCGGCCTGGTGCTGCGCGAGGATGGTGAAGCGGATGCCGTGCTCGGCCAGCAGCTCGAGGGAGGCGAGGTCGACGGCCGTCTCGGGGAGCCAGAGCCCTTCCGGGTCGCGGCCGAAGCGGGCGCAGAAGTCGCGGATCCCCCAGACGATCTGCGTGCGCCGGTCGCGCGCGTTGGCGAGGGGGAGGATCATGTGATTGTACGCCTGCGCGATGGCGTTCCCGTGGCCGGAGAAGCGCTCGCGGCTCTCGGCGTCGGCCCGCAGCACCGCCTGGTAGATGTCGGCCGAGTGGACCTGCATCCAGGCGAGCAGCGTCGGACCGAAGTTGAACGAGATCTGCGCGTAGTTGTTGACGATGCGGACGATCTCGTCGCGGTCGTTCAGGATGCGGGATGCGGCGTTGGGCGCGTAGCATTCGGCGGCGATGCGCGCGTTCCAGTCGTGATACGGGTACGCCTCGTCCTGTTGCTCGATCGCCTCCAGCCACGGATTCTCGCGCGGCGGCTGGTAGAAGTGGCCGTGCACGCAGATGAAGCGGTTCATTTACGCTCGATCCCGACGCTCGAGGGCCAGCGCGCTGCGCGGCGCCAGGGTCACGGTGAGGCGGCCGTCGCACGCGAGGGTGGCGAGGTGCTGGGGGCCGGGCCCGCCCCAGCGCGCGTCCGCCGAATCGACGAGCACACGCCACGTGCCCGGCGGCAGCGGCACGGAGACGGTGACGGTGTGGGCGGCGAAGCCGTAGAGCAGGGCGACGTCGCCCGCACCGGCGGGGCGGCGCACGGCGAGCACCCGCTCGCGCTCGAACGCGTGCGCCTCGAGCCCCTCGGTGCCGCGGCGGGCCAACGCCGGGACGCTCCGGCGTAGGCGCAGTAGCTCCCGATGGAAGTCGTGGAGCGCCCGGTGCTGCTCCTGGCTCAGGCGGTCGTGGCGCAGGCGCGCGAGCCGGAACGTGGCCTCGTCCTGCGGGTCGGGGGGCTCGGTTTCGCCGCCGAAGGCGGCGCCCTCGGCCTTGCGGCCCCGGCGCCCCGCCGCCCCGCGCGCCGGGCCCGGGCGGCCGACGAAGTAGAGGAACCGCGCCGTCTCGCCGTACCAGTAT
>JADGGV010000780.1 GCA_019689775.1 Gemmatimonadota bacterium | reverse complement strand
GATAAGCTCCTGAATATAGCGGAGGTCGGTGCCGGATTCCAAGAGCTGCGTGGCGAAGGTATGGCGGAGGGTGTGAGGCGTCAGGTGTTTTTGGATGTCGGCGCGGGCGCGTGCGGCGGCGACGACCTTCTGGATAGTCAGGGTGTTGAGCGGGCGGGATTCGGAGGGGCCGGGGAAGAGCCAGTTCGTGGGTTGGAAGGCGGCGACGTAGTTCTGGACGGAGGTTTAGGCCACGTCGGAGAGGAGGGTGTGGCGGTCCTTGCGGCCCGTTCCCGAGCGGACGTGGCTGAGCCGGCGTTCGGGGTCGAGGTCGCCGACGCGGAGGCGGACGATCTCGCTGACGCGGAGGCCGGCGGAGTAGGCGATGAGGAGGGCGGCGGGGTGCTTCGGGTTGTCGATCGCGGCGAAGAACGCCCGGAGCTCGGCGGAGCTGAGCACCTGTGGCAGGCGGGACTGCTTCCGGGGGCGCGGCGCGGCGTCGAGGAGGAGCGGGCGCTCGAGGACGTAGCGAAGGAGGAAGCGAATCGACGAGGCGACCTGGTCGTGGTAGGCGCGAGAGAGGCCGCGGTCGGCGACGGCGGCGAGGTACTCGCGGATCGACGTCGCGGTGATCGAGTCCGGCGTCGGCCCGGCGTCGCGGAGGAAGCGACGGAGGTGCTGGAGGTATGACTTGCGTGTGCGGGGGCTGTAGCCGCGGAGCTTTAGCTCCTGCTCGGCGCGGAGGAGGAGTGGGGGGCGGGGCTGCCGGCCGAGGGGCGCTGCGCCCGTTCGGCTGGAGGGCGTGGCGGCTCTGCGAAGCGCTTCGCGGGATGCTCGGTCGGGGAATCCCGTGGAGGAGCGCTCTCGCGAGCGGCGGTGCCGGGGACGGCGTCGCAGCCGAGCGCGAGGCCGGCGCGGGGAAGGGTCGCTCGACCGCGGGGCCGAAGAGGTCGGCGAGCCGGGCGCGGACGTCGGGGGAGTCGGGGAGAATCCAGGCGCGGTCGGCCGCGGACCAGGCGGGGCCGAACGCGGCGCGGAGGCGCGCCGCGAGGGCGGGGTCATAGCGGACGCGGAGGAGGAGGCGGGCGTCGCCGTGCGGCCGGATCTCGGGGTTCGTCATGGGCGCAACGTCCGCGGTCGGCCGGGGCGGCGCCAGGGGTCGAGCGGACGGCCGGCGGCGGGGCCGCCGAGGCGGCGCGCGACCGAGCCCGGATCTCGCATCGGCGCGCGAGATCATCCGATGGAACCGGCGTCGTGCCCGTTACGTTGTTGCCGGGAGGCGCGTCGCGCCGGGGCGGCGCCGTAGCGCGCGCCGGGTGGGGCGTCGTGGGAGTGAGGG
>JADGGV010000779.1 GCA_019689775.1 Gemmatimonadota bacterium | reverse complement strand
AGGGAGAGCGGGGGGTGGGGACGGCGGACGCCGTGGACCACGGGTTTCGCGGGAACGCGGGCGGACGCGGGGGCGCTCGGCGTGGCAGTGCGGCCGAGCAACGCAGGACGACGGCAAACACGAGCGTTCACGCTGCGGCCGCTGCGCCGTCTTGCCCGCCAAGTCGACGAGTAGGGCTGACCGCGGCGGCGCGGTTCGATGCGCCCGCGCCGTCGGAGGTTAGGTTCTCGAACGCCTTCCGCCCGGCACGGCGCTTCGCCCGCGCCGGCGGGGTACGTGGCGACGTCGCCCCTGAACGACCCGGCGAGCGCCGGCGAGCCCGCGGACGCCGGCGTCGAATTCCGCCCTCGTCGTTCGACGCATGGGTGAGGAGGTCGTAGGACCACACGGATGCTCACCTGGAGAGTCGCACCATGCGCAAGATCACGGTCAACACGTTCGTCACCCTCGATGGCGTGATGCAGGCGCCGGGCGCGCCGCGGGAGGACACGAGCGGCGGGTTCACGCACGGCGGCTGGTCGTTCACCCACTGGGACGACGTGATGGGTCAGGTGATGGGCGAGGCGATGGCGAAGCCGTTCGACCTGCTGCTCGGGCGGACGACGTACGAGATCTTCGCGGCGCACTGGCCGAACGCGACCGACAATCCGGGGGCCGAGCCGCTGAACCGTGCGCACAAGTACGTCGCCTCCAGGACGCTCGAGCGGGCCGCGTGGGGGCCGGCGACGCTGATCCGCGACGTCCCCGCGGAGGTGGCCGGGCTCAAGGCGGAGGACGGGCCGGAGATCCAGGTGCACGGGAGTGGGAAGCTCATCCAGACCTTGCTCGAGCACGGCCTGATCGACCAGCTCCGGGTGTGGACGTTCCCGGTCCTGCTCGGCCACGGCAAGCGGCTCTTCGCCGAGGGCACGCGACCGGGCAAGCTGAAGCTCGTCGGCTCCACCGTCTCCACGACCGGGGTGATCATCGCGACGTACGAGCCGGCTGGCGCCGTCGCCTACGGCTCCTTCGCGCTCGAGGAGCCGACGCCGGCCTAGGTCGCGCGGCGCCGCTCGCTCGACGCCCGAGGCCAGGTCCGGCAAGTCGGTTCGCCTCTCCCGCTCCCGCGTTCACCGCGCCGCGCTCCCGAACGGCCGGGAGCGGGGAGGGCACACCGATCGTCCGGACCGGATCTGATCCGTCGTCGCCATCCCGGGCGTCCGGACCCGGCCGGCGCATCACGGGGGCACGGCCCTCGCATCCCCGTGTCGCGGCGTGCCTCGCCTCCGGTCCCTTCCCCTCCCCCATAAGCAACTCCGACCCCCCCACCCTCGACCTCTT
>JADGGV010000095.1 GCA_019689775.1 Gemmatimonadota bacterium | reverse complement strand
CGTCCGGCCAACCCACCAGCTCGCGCAGGCGAGCGAGCCGATCGGCCACCTCGGCGGCCTTGGCCCGCAGCGCATCGACGGCGGAGACGTCCGGATGCGCGGCAGCCGCGGTGCGGATCGCCTCGTCGCGCAGCCCATACTGGACGCAGACCGCGCGGAATTCCACGACCCAGCGAATGTACTCCTCCAGCCCATCCCAGTCCGAGCGGTCCTGCTGCCAGTGCTCGCCGAACAGCTCGCGGGCGTGGGCGTCCTGGCCCTCGAGGAACTCCTGGTCGAGTCGGACGGCGTCGGCGTCGCGCATGCGCGCGATCTGGTCGCCCAGCGTGCCGCGCCAGCCGGCAAGCCGGTAGCCGAGCCACGCCTTCCGCACGCGCCGGTAGTCGCCGCTCAGCATGCGGTACCAGCGCCGGTGCAACCGCTCGACGATCCGGATCTCGTCCGCGTGGCCGTGCTCGAGTACGGCGGACGAGAGGACGGCGAGCACCTGGGCCCGCTGCTGTACCATACGCCGGCCTCGCTCGACGATCTCGCGCGCCGCCGGCGGCGGGGAGTTCCAGGCGTCGCTCGAGAGCACGCTCGGTGGCGCGCCGGGCGAGCGCCCGACGACGGCGGCGATCCGGGCCGCACGCTCCGCGTCCGCGAAGCTCCGCGCCGACTCGATCCGAAGCCCGCGCTCGACCTGCTCGGCGAGCCCCAGGAGCGCGCGCAGCGCACCCTCGAGCTCGGCGAGCAGCGCCGTCAGCTCGTCGACCTCGTCCGCGCGGTAGAACGTCTTGGTGGTATCGCGCCACGGGTGCGACGCCATGTCGCCGAGAACCTCCGCGGCGGCGGCGACGTCCCTCAGCTCCCGCTCGGCCCGCTCCAGCTCCTCGCGCGTGACCGCCTCGGCCCGCAACGCGAGCTTCGGCCGCGGCGCATGCGCCACCGCCTCGAGGCGACCGTAGCCCTCGAACGGCGAGAGTCCCAGGGCGCCGAACGGCGTGTGCACGGCCCGGGCGTACTCGGTCAGCGACGTCCGGACGGCCTGCAGCCGGCTCGCGGACGAGTCGGGTGGAGCACCGAGACTCAGCGTGTTATCGAGCGTGCGGCGCAGCTCCTGGAGGACCGCCCGCTTGTTCGCCTTCTGGCTGTGCAGCTCGAGGCAGGCGTCGCCGAGGCCGACGGCCTTCAGCCGACCGTAGACGACCTGCAAGGCCGCCATCTTCTCGCTGACGAAGAGGATGCGCTTCCCCGCGGAGAGCGCGTGCGCGACGAGGTTCGTGATCGTCTGCGATTTCCCCGTTCCCGGCGGCCCCTCGAGAACGAGGTCGTGGCCGCGGGCGACGGCGGCGATCGCGCGGAGCTGGCTCGCATCCGCATCCACGACCTGGAACGTGGCCTCCGGCGGGTGCTCGGCGTCGAGGTCCATCGAGGCGACGTCGGCGGGGAGACCGATCGACGCCTCCGCGTCGGACCTCAGGCAGAGCCGCCGGATCAGACGGTGCGCACCGATCACCTCCTTGTTCTTCTCCAGGTCCTTGTACATCACGAACTTCTGGAAGGAGAAGAGCGCGAGGAAGATCTCGTTCGTGACCTTCCACCGCGGCATGCGGCCGATGGCTTCTCCCACGTCGAGGTAGAGCGATTGCGGGTCGTAGTCGTCGGTGACCTCGGGGAGCTCGGGGAGCGAGATCCCGAACGAGCGCCGCAGATACTCGACGAGCGCGGGGTTGATCAGTGGATCGTCCTCGCCGGCGCGGAGCGTGAACGCCGCGTTCGCGCTCTTGCGCTCGAGCTGGACCGGGAGCAGGAGGATGGGCGCCTTGAGCAGGACGTCGGAGGACTCGGCCTCGTAGTAGTGGAGCATGCCGAGGGCGAGGAAGAGCGTGTTGACGCCCTGTTCCTCCACGGTGCCCTGCGCCAGCTCGTGAAGACGCCGCAGCGAGCGGTCGAGCTTCTCCGCCACCGCGTTCGTCTGGAGTACATCGTCCGTATGGCGGTCGGCGAGCGCGGCGACCTCGTACGGAGAGAACTCGACGGGCGGGATGTCGGGGACCTCGTCGTCCACCGCGTCGGGCGACGCCTCCTCGGCGTCATCGGCGGCCGCCTGGACGGGTTGCGGCCGGGGTGCGAAGCGCATCGCCCGCCGCTTCAGGTAGAGCGTCCGGAACACCTCGACGGGCAGCTCGTCCACGACCGTGACGGTGGCGACGCGGTTGACCTTGAAGTTGAGGAGCCGGGTGCGCTTGGACAGGTCGAGGAGCCTGGACTTCCAGCCTTCGATCGCGGTCTCGATGCGAGGATCCATCATGCGCCTTCATCAGCGATGGAGCGGGCGGCAGCACCCAATCTCGGGGACTGCTGACGGAGGTCCGACCGGCCGGTCCCGCAGAAACGGGAGGTGTGGGTTGGTGCCGACTGGAACGCAGCGCGGAAGATGCCCGGGTGCCGAACGTAGTCCTGGCGCAGCCACAATGCAAGGTGGACCCTCGGTTGCCGACCGTGGGCACGATTTACCGAGCCGGTGCGGGATAGGACCGCGATCTCCGCCCCCGCACCGGCCCACCCGCGGTCAATGCAGCGTCACCGCCAGCCCGATCTGCCCGAAGTTCGCGTCGCCATCGGAGTAGCTGATCCCGACGCCGTTCCAGTACGGCGTGAGGCTAACCATCTGGCCGATCCGGATGTCGTAGCCGAGCCCGACGACCGCGCCGGCGCCGGTCTCGGATTCGCTCCCGACGCCGTCGACCTCGAGGTTGACCGCTCCGAGCCCCAGCCCGCCGAGCAGGAAGAAACCGCCGGTCGCCGACGGATAGAACCGGATCGTCGCGGCGAGCGTCCCCGCGGTGAGCGTGACCCCGTCCTCGCTCTTCGTCCAGCCGGTCGTGCCGACGCCGAGGAGCACCTTTTCGCTGAGGGTCCCGCCGAGGCTGAGGCCGCCGCTCAGCCCGCCTTCCCGCGCGTCGCAGTCCTGGCAGCCGAGCGACCCGTACCCCAGCCCGCCGCTGAACCAGAAGCCCTCCCGCGCCTGCGGCCTCTGCGCCGCGAGCCCCCCGGGGAACACGACCAGCGCCGCGAGGGCGACAGCGTAACGCAGTAGATGCCCGTGTCGCATCTGGACCTCCATCAGTCCGTTGTGGTGTGGCCGACGCCGGCCCCATCCGGCGCCGGGGTTGCTACGAGTGCGGTCGCCGCCGAGCCGCGCCGGCGACGTGCACGCACCCCGCCTCACTCCGCCCTGCTCAGCGTCCCGATCCGCTCCCAGCTCGCATCCGGCCGCAGCACCACGGCCACGTACAGCACGCCGTTCTTCGGGTCGACGGATGCCCCCTGCTTCACCAGGTTCGCCGCCACCTGCTCCGGGTTCAGCTTGTACATCGCGCCCGAGATGGCGTCGACCGCGACCCCGATCAGCCCGCCGAAGACGATGTTCCCCGCCAGCCACCCGCTCACGCTCCTGGTGATCGTGAGCTGCACCGGTTGATAGCCGTCCATGGAGATCGACACGATGTGGCTGCGCTTGCGCTCGAGCCGGGCGACGACCGGCGTCCCCCCGAACGGCGCGCCATCGATCACGACGGCTGCCCCTGTGGGCACGCTGTTGACACCTACCTGCTGCCGGCTCCCCTGGATGATCGTGGCACACCCCGCCGCGACGACCAGCGTGAGCGCCACGACCCCCTGCATCAGCTTCTTCGCCATGCCCCTTCCTCGCCATGCGTGGGTTCTCGAAGCGAGGTCGGCCGGTGCCGCGAGACGGCGCCGCCCCCCTCGCCGGATCGGATGCGCCGCCATGGTATAGGGGAGGTCTGACAGTGAGGTGCGAGGCGCGGAGGAGCGGGGCGCGCGCGCTTCGGTGCCCGGCCGGAGGCTGGCGTGCAGCGCCGTGCTCGCCCGGGCCTGGCCTGCGGCGATGGACCGTGCGGGTTCAGGCGATGTGGTGGACCGGTGTCGTACCCGTCCGCGCGGAGGCGCCTTGCCCCGGCGCCGTTCCGGCGCGGGCGTGCGGGGAGTCGGCGAGGTCGGGCGGCTGGTCAGCTGATGTGCGGGTGCAATCTTGAAACGCTTCCTCAAACCTATACCTTGCCACGCCTGTCGCCGCGCGCGGCCCTCCTCGCGCTTGGGAACGCGAACCCAACGGAGCGACTAGCCAGGATTGGGGGTGAAGGAGCCACCATGAACATCGCCGAGCTCGAAGCCATCGTGAGTGGCGGCGAGTCTGAGCAGGTCGAATTCAAGAAGACCACAGGGCAGAAGGTGGATGGAACGCGCACCGCCTGCGCGATGCTCAACGGCCGCGGCGGCTTCGTGCTGTACGGCGTCACGGATGTCGGCGAGATCTGCGGTCAGGACGTGACGACCAGAACCCTCGAGGAAGTCGCGGCGGAGCTACGCAAGATCGAGCCGCAGGTCCTCTTGGACGTGGACAAGGTGGCGCTGGATTCGGGTCGACACGTCGTCGCAGTTCGGGTCCCGAGCGGCGCCTCCAAGCCGTACACCTACGACGGGCGGGCCTACGTGCGACAGGGGCCGACAACGATGCTGATGGAGCAGTCCGAGTACCGTCGCCTGCTCCTTGTGCAGATGCACCCGACAGATCGCTGGGAGAACCAACCAGCCCATCAACTGACCGTTGGGGACCTTGACGCCGCGGAGATCACTCGCACGGTTGACGAGGCAATCCGGCGTGGTCGGCTCGACGAGCCTGGCACACGTGATCCAGAGGCTCTCCTGCAGGGCTTGGGGCTGATCCGCGACGGCATCCTGCTCAATGCCGCTGTGGTCCTGTTCGCCAAGGAAGAACGCCTACTCCCGTTCTACCCCCAGTGCCTGCTTCGGATGGCCCGCTTCGTCGGCGTCACCACCGCCGAGTAACCCACTGATCGCCTCTGTCCTGTATCGCCGAGGAATCATCGAACAGTGGGGCCGCGGTACTTTGAAGATCGCCGAACTCAGCGAGCGCGCAGGATTGGCGCCGCCCGAATTCGAAGTCCGTAGCGGGGAGGTGGTCGTCCGGTTCTATCCACTCGGGTATGTCCCGCCACGTCGAGTGGAGCATGCACTGACCCCTCTCCAGCAGGAGTTGCTCGAAGTCATCGCCCGGTTGCAGACTGCGTCGCTCGGGGCGATCCGAGCGGCACTCCGGGAAGATGTCCCGGAACGGACAGTCCAAGACAACTTGCGATCGCTCAAAGACTTACATCTGGTCGAAGGCACTGGCCGCGGCCGCGGTGCCAGGTGGTCTGTGGTCGCCCGGCAGCCATAGCCGCTCCTTGGCAAAGACACGGCCAGCGACGTGCGATTCCGTGTAATGCCGTGCGATTCGGCCTGAAGCGTTCACTAGCGGGCCTGTGCCGGGCACCGGCAACGCCCCGCGTCACGGATGGAGCTAGCGGCGGGCTCGGTTGCACCGTGAACGCCGTTCGATCGTCCGCCCGGTCTCGCCGCCGTGCCTTCCTGCGTGATATCCGTGTCATGCGTGTGATGGCGTGCCATCCGACGCCGTGTTGCCGTTCCAAGGCTCTCAAGGTCTGAGGCTTCTGCGTTGATGCGCCGGCCGCCTCGATCCGCGTCTCCGTTCCCCGGAGCACCCCGTGTGATGGCGCCTGGAGCCGTGTAAATCAGGCGCGCAGTTTACGCGTAAACAATCTCTCCGAGTCCACGCCTCCCCCGGAACGACACGACCAGCGTTGTATCTGGCTCCGTATCGATGTGATCACATCAGATGGAGCACAGGTGCAACGAGTCGGCCTCACCGACGCGTACGAGGGCGCGCGCGGGTCCCGACCTGTTTCACCGTGCAATAGCTCCGCTCGCCGCCGCGCACGAGGGGACGCGCGTGCGGGGAGTCGGCGACGTCGCCAGCCGCCGTCGCCGCTTGCGGCGCCGGGTAGTTGGCGTAGGCCCCGGGATCACGTGGCGCACGCCGCCGCGGGGGTCGGGGACGTCGCCCTCGTAGCGGGGGATGAGGTGGACGTGGAGGTGCAAGATCGTCTGGCCGGCGGCGCGACCGACGTTCACGCCGATCGTGTAGCCGTCGGGGCGGTGCTTCGTCTCGATCGCGGCGCGAGCCACGCCGAGCGCGCGCACCAGCTCGGCCTGCTCCTAGGGCGACGCGTCGAACCACCCCTCGACGTGGCGGATCGGCACGAGCAGCGCGTGGCCGGGGGAGACGGGGAACGCGTCCCAGAGCCCCACGACGAGGTCGCCGCGGTAGAAGACCCGCTCCGGCGCGGGGGTGCAGAACGGGCAGCTCATGGCGCGGCGTCGGCGGGCCTGCGGGTGATCAGCCGCTCGCCGGCGAGGCCGGCGTCGAGGCACTCGGCGCAGCGCCAGGTGCGGACAGGGCGGCGCGCCCAGCGGACGGTGTGGCAGACGGGGCAGCGGTGCTCGTAGCGGTAGCGTCGGCGAGGGGCCGGCGGCGCGGCGGTCGGCGGAGTGCCGAGCGCTCGGACGGGCTCCGCGGCGGCGGACCTGGTCGGCGCCCCCGCGCGATCATTCGGCGCATCGACGCCGAGCCGGCGCGGCTCGTAGCCGGCGGCCTCGACGAGCGCGCGCCACTCGGGGCCGTGCGGGCGCGCGGCGCGGCCGTGGCGGCGGTGCACGGCCACGTGCGCGGCCTCGTGGCAGAGGACCTCGGCGAGGCGCGCTGCGGGGCCGTCGCGGAGGTCGGCGCGCAGCGTGATCCGGCCCGTGGCGGGGCGGCAGCGGCCGAGGGAGCGGCGCAGCCGCGGGCTGAACGAGATGGCGACGGCGTCGGTGAGGCCGGCGTCGCCCCACGCCGCGGCCCAGGCGGTGAGGAGGGCGCGGAGGTCGACGGCGGCGTCGGGGGGCGGCGTCGCTTTCATGACGCTTCGGTCCGGCCCAGCCGGTGCAGCGCGTAACGCCGGTCGCTCGGCGCGAGCGGCAGCGCCAGCAGCTCGGCCTCGCTCACCCACGCGATCTGCTCGTGCTCGAGGCAGGCGGGCTCGCCCTCGATCTCGACCGGCAGGAACTCGATCACGAAGTGGGAGCCGGGGTCCTCGATGGCCAGCTCGACGGGGCCGACGGCGGTGACGGTCACCCCCAGCTCCTCGCGCAGCTCCCGGGCGGCGGCGTGGAACGCGCTCTCGCCGGGCTCGACCTTGCCGCCGGGGAACTCCCAGAGGCCGCCGTGGCGCTTGTGCGCGGGGCGGCGGCAGAGGAGGAGCCGGTGGTCGCGGCGGATCACGGAGGCGACGACGCGGACGCGCATGCGGCGGCGGTGATCGGGGAACGACGGTCGGCGACGGTGGAAGGATAACCGGGGGATCCGACACCGGCCAGGCGGGCGCGGCGAGGTCGCCGCGACCACGGCGCAGCGCCGGTCGCTATCGGGCGCTTACTTCCGGCCGCGGGCCGCCAGCCCGAGGTCCGCAGCCACCGCCGCGAGCCGGCGGTCGCGCGTCCAGAGCCGCACCGTACCGGCAAGCGCCGCCGAGGCGAGAAGGTGCACGTCGATGTAGCCGATCCCACGTCCCATCAGCGCCCGCCGCTCGATGAACTCCAGCGCCTCCTCGTCCGTGGCGACCGGAACGCCGGGAAGCCGGGCGAGCAGCTCCAGCACCTCGCGACGATTTCGCAGCGTGCCACACGCCAGCTCGCCCAGCACGAACGGATGGATGCAGACCGCGACCGCCTCCAGCGCGGCCGCCAGCGCGGCATCACCCCGCCTCAGGTGATCCACCCAGACGGAGGTGTCGACGAGGATCACTCGCCCGCAGCCCGCCGGCGCGGCGCCGGCTGGAGGTCTGGTTCCGTCCCCCCGAGGCGGGCGAGACGACGGGCGCTCTCCCGCTCGATCAGCGCGCGCAGCCCCTCGTGGACGAGCGCCGTCCGCTCCTTCATCCCGGTCAGCCGCTGCGCCTCGCGCAGCAGGTGGTCGTCGAGGTTGATCGTGGTTCGCATGCTGGCTCCATGCAGCGGAATATGCATGCAAGATACATCGATCGATGCCTGTCCGAAATGCCTCGAGCGGCCACGACAAGGCGAGATCCGGCCGACGAAGCGGGCGGGCCATGGGTGTCGCCGGCGCGCCGTCGAGCGGTCTTGCGCGATCCATAACCGACGTGTTATATAAAGACGTGGTTATGATTACGCCGGATGCCGACCTCCTCGACGCGACGTTCTTCGCGCTCGCCGACCCGACCCGTCGGGCGATCCTGGCGCGGCTGGCGACGGGCGAGGCGTCGGTGGCGGAGCTGGCGGAGCCGTTCGAGATCAGCCAGCCGGCCATCTCGAAGCACCTGAAGGTCCTCGAGCGTGCGGGCCTGGTCTCGGTGGACCGGGACGGCACGCGCCGGGTTCGTCGCCTCGAGACCGCGCCGCTGGACGCCGCGAGCGAGTGGATCGCCCGGTACCGGGAGCTCTGGGAGTCGCAGTTCCGTCGCCTGGACACCGTGCTGGACGAGCTGAAGGCCGCGCGGCGATCCGATTGACCCCACCCCGAGCCCCACGAGAGGAGAAACCCATGGTGACTACCCTCCCCGAGACCGCGCAGGTCTCCCTGCCCGGCGACACCCAGGTCAGCGTCAGGCGGGCGTTCCGCGCGCCCCGCGAGCTGGTTTGGGAAGCCTACACGACCCCCGAGCTGGTTCGGCGCTGGCTCACCGGCTACCCCGGGTGGACGATGACGGTGTGCGAGATGGACGTACGCGCGGGTGGGACGTTCCGCTGGCGCTGGCGCAACGACGCCGAGGGGCAGGAGTTCGGCTTCTACGGCGAGTACCTCGAGGTCGACGCCCCGGCCCGCCTCCGCAACACCGAGGCGTTCGACCCCGGCGACGTCGGCGGGAGCATGGGCGCCGAGCCGGCCCTCATCACGGTGACGTTCGAGGAGCACGACGGGGCGACCGTGGTGACCACGCTCATCGAGTACGACTCCCGGGCCAGCCGCGACGAGGCGCTCGCCACCGGCATGACCGACGGCATGGAGTGGAGCTACAAGGACCTGGACCAGGTCCTGGCCGCGAGGCAGGAGGTCTGATCGCGGAACGGGGACCCTGCCGGCCACCCGAGGCGTCCGGCAGGGTCCCCTCGGCGCGCGTCGGTCACGGGCGGACGCGGATGACCGTCTTCCCCGGGCGTCGCTCGGTCGGGTTGAAGGCGGCGACGGCGTCGTCGAGGGATGCGACGGTGCCGATGTTCGGCCGCAGGCGGCCGTCACGCACGCGCTGGACGATCTCGCCGAGTTGGGCGCGGTCGGCCTCGACGACGAAGTCGATCGCCCGGCCGTCGGCGGGACGTGCCTCGGGCGGGCCGACGATCGACACCAGCGTCCCTCCGGGGCGAATCAGGGCGGCGGAGCGCTTGCCGATGTCGCCGCCGATGACGTCGAAGACCAGATCGACGGCGCCGACATCCTCCAGGGCGTCGTGCTCGAGGTCGACGAATTCCTGCGCGCCGAAGTCGAGCGCCCGCCTGCGGTCGGCGGCGCGGCCGGTGCCGATGACGTGGGCGCCGGCCGATCGTGCGAGCTGCGTCACCATCGACCCGACCGCACCGGCCGCGCCGTGGGCGATCACGCTCTGGCCCGGCTGAAGGCGGCCGTGCACGAACAGGCCCTGCCACGCGGTCAGGCCGGAGATCGGCAGGCTCGCCGCCACGGTGAAGTCGACGTCGGCGGGGAGCGGCGCGAGGTTGCGGGCCTCGACGGCGGTGAGCTCGGCCAGGGTGCCGTCGCGCGTCCAGTCCGTGAGGCCGAACACCCGCTGCCCCACCGACAGCCCCGTCGTGCCGTAGCCAAGGGAGGCGACGACTCCGGCCGGCTCGTGCCCGGGGATCGACGGCGTCCGGTCGCGGCCGAGGCGATCGGTCCAGGTCGAGGGCCAGCGCAGCTCGGTCCCGACGAATCCCGACGCATGGACCCGGACGACGACGTCGTTGATCGCCGCCCGCGGCTCCGGCCGCTGCACCAGCCTCATCCCGGCCGTTCCCGCGGCCGGGTCCGTCACGACGATCGCCTTCATGGGGATTGGCTCCTCGGTCATTCGTCCCGTTGGCGGGAGCCTCGCGGGGATGGAAAGCCCGTTCGGCATCGAATCCGGAGGTGACCGTTCAGCGGCTCGACGGGAGGCGGGGAGCGGGGGCGTTCAGCCGGTGCGCGACGATCGCGTTGGCCGGGGATTCGAGCGGATCCCGTCCCTGTTGCCGGCAGGCGGCAACGACCGTGAGCAGCGGCGAGTCCCCCGCATTCGCCGCGCCATGTCACCCGCGCCGGGCGCTCCGCCGCGGGCTGGACGGTTGCGGATGTCCGGTGGTCACGTTCACCGCGTCTCCGGCAGCCCCAGCCGGTGCAGCGCGTAGCGGCGGTCGCTCGGCGCGAGCGGCAGCTTGAGCAGCTCTTCGTCGCTCACCCACGCGAGCTCCGCGTGCTCGAGGCAGGCGGGCTCGCCCTCGATCTCGACCGGCAGGAACTCGATCACGAAGTGGGAGCCGGGGTCCTCGATGGCCAGCTCGACGGGGCCGA
>JADGGV010000094.1 GCA_019689775.1 Gemmatimonadota bacterium | reverse complement strand
GGGGGTGTGGGCTCCCTCGTGTTGTTCTGGGGCGCGCCGGGGGCCAACCCGGGGGGGGGGGCGGCGGGCGCGCCCTCGGCCGCCGCGCTCGCCTGCCAGGGGTTCCCGCTGTGCAACGGCGGCATCGGCGGCGGCGGGATCGTCCACATCCAGCTCACCCACCGCATCCTGGCGTACCTGCTGTTCTTCCACGTGGTCGGCGCGGTCGCCGCCACGCGCAAGCGGAGCGCCTCGCTGGAGGTCGAGCGGGCGGCGACGGCGACGCTCGTGCTCGTGGTGCTCCAGATCGGCGTCGCCGCGGCGATGGTGACGATGGTCTTCCCGCCGTCGTTCCGGGCCGCGCACCTCGTCGTCGGTGCGGCGGTCTGGTCCTCCCTCGTGATCTGGACGACGCTCGCGCGGCGGGCCGCGGCGTAGCGGGCGTGGGAAAAATCCCGACTTGACGGACCGTCGTGGGGAAATTCCCTACTTGACGCGACTTGGCGGGGGCCGTAAAGTGCGCCGCTTTCGTTGGTAGGGGTTTCCCGGGCACGGTCGGGGCGCCCGACCGCCGCCGTCGTCCAAGAGGAGCGAATGTCCGTCCGTCGTAACCTGCTCCGCCTGCACGCCGCGCTCGTGCTGGGCGCCCTGGTGGGCGTCCTGGCGGGGTGTGAAGGCGAGCACCCCCAGTCGACCTTCCGTCCGGTGACCGAGTACGGGGTCATCCTGGACAGGCTCTTCGACCACACGGTCTGGTGGACGATGCCGGTCCTGGCACTGGTCTGGATCGTCCTCCTGTACGTCGTGTTCCGCTACCGCGAGCGGCCGGACGCCGCGACGCCGCGGCAGATCCACGGCAACGCGAAGCTGGAGGTCGCCTGGACGATCGGGCCGGCGATCATCGTGGCGGCGATCGCGGTGCCGACGATCCGCACGATCTTCGCGGTGCAGCCCAAGCCGCCGGCGGACGCGCTGAAGGTCGAGGTGATCGGCCACCAGTGGTGGTGGGAGTTCCGCTACCCGGACTTCGGCGGCATCACCACGGCGAACGAGCTGCGCATCCCGACCGGGCGCACGATCGACCTGGTCATGCGCTCGGCCGACGTGATCCACTCCTTCTGGATCCCGCGGATCGGCGGGAAGCGGGACGTGAACCCGCTCCCGGCGCAGCCGGGCCATCCGGAGCACGGCGCCACCACGGCGCACCCCAACCACATCATCTTCCGCACCGACAGCGTCGGGGTGTTCTACGGCCAGTGCGCCGAGTACTGCGGCGACTCGCACGCGGTCATGCGCGTGCGCGCCGTCGTCAGCACGCCGGAGGACTTCGACCGTTGGGTCCAGGCGATGAACGTGGCGCCGGCGCCGGCGCCCGGCTCGCTGGAGGCGCAGGGGAAGCAGATCTTCGAGACGCACGCCTGCGTCGCCTGCCACACGGTGAACGGCACCAACGCGCGCGGCGTGCTCGGGCCGAATCTGACGAACGTCGGCCAGCGCCTCTACATCGGCGACCAGGACCGGCTGAAGACGACGCCGGAGAATCTGGCGCGCTGGATCACCAACCCCCAGGAGTTCAAGCCTGGCGCGAAGATGCCGGGGACGAAGCAGAGCGGGGGCGGGTTGCCGCCGACCGGGTTGACGGATGAGCAGGTGCGGGCCGTGGCGGCGTACCTCTACAGCCTCGGGCGCACGACGCCCGCCGCGCCGGCGCCGACCACCACGACGGATACCACCTCCACGAGCGGGATGAAGTAATGGCCACAGCGGAAGCCCGGGTCCGGGCGGAGTTCGAGCCCCACGGGGGAACGGGGATCTGGAGCTGGATCACGACGGTCGACCACAAGCGGATCGCGATCCTCTACTACGTCACGTCGGTGGTCTTCCTGGTGCTCGGCGGCATCGAGGCGCTGATCATCCGCCTGCAGCTCGCGCAGCCGAACGGGACGGTGATCTCGGCCGAGACGTACAACCAGCTCTTCACGATGCACGGCGTCACCATGGTGTTCCTCATGGGGATGCCGATCTCGGTGGCGTTCTTCAACTACCTGATCCCGCTCCAGATCGGGGCGCGCGACGTGGCGTTCCCACGCCTGAACGCGCTCTCCTACTGGATCTTCCTGTTCGGCGGGATCTTCCTGTACTCGAGCTTCCTGGTCGGGCAGGCGCCGAACGGCGGCTGGTTCGGCTACGCGCCGCTCACGTCGAAGCAGTTCACGCCCGGGCTGAACGCGGACTTCTACTCGCTCGGGCTCCAGGCGCTGGGCGTCGCCTCGATCATGGGCGGCGTGAACTTCATCACGACGATCATCAACATGCGCGCGCCCGGGATGCGGCTGATGCGCATGCCGCTGTTCACCTGGATGTCGTTCGTGACCAGCTTCCTGCTGATCACGGCGCTCCCGGTGCTGGCCGTCGCGCTGTTCTTCCTGACGTTCGACCGGCAGTGGGGGACGAACTTCTACCAGGTCGCCGCGGGCGGGGACCCGATCCTGTGGCAGCACCTGTTCTGGATGTTCGGCCACCCGGAGGTCTACATCCTGATCCTGCCGGCGTTCGGCATCCTCTCGGACATCATCCCGACGTTCTCGCGCAAGCCGCTCTTCGGCTACGCGGTGATGGTGTACTCCGGTTGCCTGATCGGCCTGATCAGCTGGGGCGTCTGGGCGCACCACATGTTCGCGACCGGCCTCGGCCCGATCGCCGACTCGTTCTTCACGATCAGCACGATGATCATCGCGATTCCGACGGGCGTGAAGATCTTCAACTGGCTGGCGACGATGTTCGGCGGCCAGCTCCGCTTCACGACGCCGATGCTGTTCTCGATCGCGACCGTCGGGCTCTTCACGGTGGGCGGGATCAGCGGCGTCATGCACGCGGCGTCGCCGGCGGACCTCCAGCAGACGGACACCTACTTCGTCATCGCGCACTTCCACTACGTGCTGGTGGCCGGGACGGTCTCGGCGGTGATGGCGGGGACGTACTACTGGTTCCCGAAGGTGACCGGCCGCTTCATGAGCGAGCGGCTCGGGAAGTGGAACTTCTGGCTGTTCTTCATCGGGATGAACCTGACGTTCTTCCCGATGCACTTCATCGGCCTGCTCGGGATGCCGCGCCGGACGTTCACCTACTCGCCGGACCTGCACGTCACCAACCTGAACCTGTCGGCGACGATCGGCGCGTTCATCCTCGCGATCGCGTTCCTGCTGCTGATCGTCAACGTGCTGATCAGCCGGCGCAACGGCGCGCCGGCCTCGCACAACCCGTGGGGCGCGGCGACGCTCGAGTGGGCGACGTCGTCGCCGCCGCCGGAGTACAACTTCGGCCGCATCCCGGTCATCCACAACCGCGAGCCGCTGTGGCTCCCGGGAAAGGAGGAGGTGGTCGAGGCGGCGCAGGCGCGCCCCGGCGCGATCCACATGCCGCCGCCGTCGTTCTGGCCGTTCTTCACGGCGATCGGGATCGTCGGCACGTTCGCGCTGTTCCTGACCGGCCACTGGTGGGCGCCGCTGATCGGCGTGGCGTGGACGGCGATCGGGATCGTGAACTGGGCGTACGAGCCGACGCACTGAGCGCGCCGGCGCGATTACTTGCGCCGGCCACGGGCCGGCTTGACCAACACTCGCACGGGGCAGAGACGTGAATCACGCAGCCGCCCTCCCGGCGGAGGAGCACTTCGAGACATCGACGGGCTTGAACACGTTCAAGCTCGGCTTCTGGGTCTTTCTGGGGTCGGAGACGCTCTTCTTCGGGTCGTTGATCGCGACCTACATGGTGTACAAAGGGGCCAGCGTCACGCCGCCGTACCCCTCGCAGATCCTAAACATCCCGCTGACGTCGATCAGCACGTTCGTGCTGCTGATGAGCTCGCTGGCGATGGTGCTGGCGCTGGCGGGGGTGCAGCGAGGCAACCGCGCGCAGACGCTGACCTGGCTGCTGGCGACGGCGGCGCTCGGCTCGTTGTTCCTGGGCTTCCAGGCGTTCGAGTTCACGGAGTTCTACCACAAGGGGCTGACGCTCCAGACGAACCTGTTCGGCTCGACGTTTTTCATCCTGACGGGGTTCCACGGCGCGCACGTCACGGTGGGCGTCATCTGGTTGTTGATGCTCTGGGTCCAGGCGTTGCGCGGGAGGCTCGGCGCGGAGCGGGCGCTCACCGTGGAGATCGCGGGGCTGTACTGGCACTTCGTCGACATCGTCTGGATCGCGATCTTCACCCTGATCTACCTGCTGGAGTAGGGAGGCCGGATGTCCACGAACCCCGCGGCGGCGAGCGCCGCGCACGAGATCGAGCACGACGTCCACACGCATCCGGGCTGGAAGACGTACGTCGTGATCGGCGCGATCCTGACCGTGATCACGGCGGTCGAGGTGGCGGTCTTCTACATCCCCGCGATGCGGCCGGTGCTGACGCCGATCCTGCTGGCGCTCTCGGCGGCGAAGTTCATCATCGTGGTGATGTTCTACATGCACCTGAAGTTCGACAGCCGGCTGTTCTCGAGCGTGTTCGTGACGCCGCTGATCCTGGCGATCGCGGTCGTGATCTCGCTGGTGATCCTGTTCAAGGTCACGCCGCTGTACTACCCGCAGTGAGGTGAAGGTGATGGCAGGGCCGGCCGCCATGCTCGCGCTGCTGCACGGCGGCGACTTCTCGTGGACGCGGTTCGACGTCCACTGGAGCACGCTCATCGGCACGGCGCTGTTCACGGGCGCCTACCTCTGGGCGGTCGGCCCGCTCCGTGCGCGCCACGGTTGGGCGGCGCCGATCTCGCGCTGGCGGATCGCGTCGTTCCTGGCGGGGAGCGTGCTCCTCGTCCTGTCGCTGAACGGGCCGCTGCACGACCTGAGCGACAACTTCCTGTTCAGCGCGCACATGGTGCAGCACCTCGTGCTGACGCTGGTGGTGCCGCCGCTCTGGCTCCTGGGCACGCCCGACTGGCTCTACCGCCCGCTGCTGCGGCGGCCGGCGGTCTACGCCCCGGCGCGGGTGCTGACGCAGCCGCTCGTGGCGTTCGCGATCTACAACGTGATCTTCGCAGCGTGGCACTTCCCGCGGATGTACGAGCTTGCGCTCGAGCACCACGGCGTCCACATCGTGCAGCATCTGCTCTTCATCGGCTCGGCCGTGCTGCTCTGGTGGCCGGCCGTCGACCCGGTGCCGGAGTTGAGCCGGATGGGCGCGCCGCTGCGCCTGCTGTACCTCTTCGCGATCGGCATCCCGATGTCGGTCGTCTCGGCGCTGATCTCGCTGTCGGGCACGATCCTCTACCCGTGGTACTCGGTGCAGCCGCGCGTGCTGGGGATCTCGCCGATGGACGATCAGCAGCTCGGCGGGTTGATCATGTGGATCCCCGGCGGCCTGGTCCCCTGGGTCGCGATCAGCGTCGTGTTCTTCCGTTGGGCGAGCCGGGAGGAGAAGGACGAGGCGGCGCAGCGCGAGCCACTGCCGAGCGCGGTCGGCCGGGCGCTGGCGCGGTAGCGGGGCGGTTCGGGCAAATCTGGCTGCCAACTGCGCTCTCGGTACGTTCCCGCTTCCGAACGAGCGGGAGCGCAGGCGAAAGCGAAAGGCGGGACGGATCGGGCGGACTTCGGATGCGGACGGCCCGGGCACGATCGGTGCCCGGGCCGTTCGTCGTCCGGGGGGCGGAGGGTGCGTCGTCGCCTTCGGCGGGTTCGCGCGCCGGTCCGGGCGAAGGGCCGCGCCGGGGCGGCCGAGCGCGCGCTACACCGGCTCCTCCAGCCCGTGCAGCCGCTCGCGCAGCAAGGGGTGCGCGCGCCAGAGATAGATCCCCATGGTGGCGGCGCCGACGAGGTTGCCGACGGCGATCGTCCACCACGCGAGCGCGCCGAGGATCCAGTTGGCCGCGATGGCGATGAGGCCGGTGAAGAACGCCTCGAACGTGACGAAGAGGAGGATCAGCGCGAGGAAGAGCGGGGGCGAGTCCTCCATGCCCCGGAAGATGGTGGCGGTGACGAGGCCCGCGATGATGAAGGCGACGTAGTGGAGGAGCGTGTAGCCTGCGACGGTCGCGAAGTCGTTGTACACCTCGGCGACGGAGCGGGCGCCGTAGAAGAGGGCGGAGCCGAGCGCCGACGGGGTGAAGAAGACGCGGCCGGCGGCGGCGTCGACGATCAGGAACCAGACGGCGACGGCGGTTGCGCCCAGGAGCCCCGCGATGAGCCCCTCGCGCACGGTGCGGCTGCGGAGCTGGCGGTGGAGCCACCCCTCGCGGGTGACGGGGCCGACGAGCCCGAGATAGGCCGTGAGCGCGATCCCGGCGAGCACGCAGCCGGCGAGCACGGTCGGCCAGCCCAGCTCGACGACGACGTTCCGCCCGCTGGAGAGGAGCCCGACATAGAAGACGAGGTCGAAGAGGAGGAAGCCGATCGCGCCGCCGAAGAGGATGCCGCCGGCCAGCGGCACGGCGCCGAGGAGGAGCGCCGTCAGGATGCCGAGGATGATGAAGACGGCGTAGTGGGCGACGGTGTAGGCGATGACCTCCGGCGCGCCGGCGCCCACGCCGACGGCGCCGAGATCGAGCAGGGTGCGCGCGAGGAAGTGGGGCGTGTAGAACGCTCGGCCGGCGCTCCAGTCGATGATCAGGAACCACGCGGCGACGACCGTGGCGGCGATGGCGCCGGCGATGGCGCCGTGGAGCACGAGACGAGACGTACGCGACACGAGGGCCTCCGGATCCGTGAAGCTGGCCGGCGCCTCGGCGCCGGCGGTTCACCGTGGCAGCTTGTCGACCACCATGAGGATCAGGAGGGCAGGCAAATAGAGTACCGACGCGAGGAACAGCCGGCGCGCGCTGCGGTCGGTGCGGCGGCGGAACACGGTCGTGGAGGAGGCGAGGAGCGTGCCGCCGAGGACGACGGCGCCGACGAGGTAGATCGTGCCGGTGAGGCCGAGGAGCGTCGGCGCCAGGCTGACGAGGGTCAGGGCGAACGCGTAGTTGATGCTCTGGATCGCGGTGGCGCTACCGTCGGGGTCGGCGAGCGAGAGCATGACGAAGCCGCCGCGGCGGTAATCGTCGCGGAACATCCAGGCGAGGGCGAGGAAGTGCGGGATCTGCCAGAGGAAGACGATGCCGAAGAGCGCCCAGCCGCCGGGCGCGGTGAGGCTGCCGCCGGCGCCGACCCACCCGGCCAGGACCGGCAGCGCGCCGGGCACGGCGCCCACGAGCGTGGAGAGCGAACTGACGCGCTTGAGGGGGGTGTAGACGAAGTCGTACGAGGCCAGCGTGAGCGCGACCAGGATGGCGCAGACGGGGCCGACGGTCGCCCAGAGGTAGGCGATGCTGGCGACCGCGAGCGTCACCGCGAACGCCAGCGCCTCCGGCGGCGACAGCCGGCCGGACGGCAGCGGGCGCCGGCGCGTGCGGAGCATGCGGGCGTCGGCGTCACGCTCCAGGTACTCGTTGATCGCACAGGCGGCGCTGGAGGCGGCGGCGGTCCCGAGGACGGTGTGGAGCAGCGCGGCGAGATCGATGTCGCCGCCGCTGCCGAGGTAGAAGCCGGCGGCGGACGTGAGCGCGACCAGACGCGTGATGCCGGGTTTCGTCAGCTCGACGTAGGCAGCCACGCGCGCCCGTGGCCCGCCCCGCCTGGCGGGCGGGCTGGCCGCAATCCTCGCT
This sequence comes from Gemmatimonadota bacterium, assembly GCA_019689775.1. Lineage (GTDB taxonomy): Bacteria > Gemmatimonadota > Gemmatimonadetes > Longimicrobiales > RSA9 > JADGGV01. The sequence goes on along the minus strand of JADGGV010000094.1, from coordinate 2,867 downwards.
TCCGCAACGCTCATCGCAAAACCCCGCGTATGCCTCGTGGACACGACGCGCGAGGGTGCGAGCGTCGTGTCCAAACCACGGGATGATAGGGGATTGGCAGCGGAGTGTAAAGCGTCGGGCCGGGCCGCCGGGGTGGTGGTTGCCGGCGGGGCGGGGCGCGTTCAAGTTGTCCGCGCGGCGCGGGTTAGGCGCGCCGGGACCATGTGCGAGGGGAGGCGAGATGCGCGGATCGGGACGGGTCGCCCCGCTGGCGTCGCTGGTGGTGCTCACGGTTGCGTGCGCGCGCGGGCCGTCGCCCGCGGCGCCGACGCCGAGTGCCCGTGCGGACACGGCGCGCCCGGCGACCGCGCCGGCGGAGGCGCGTTACGGCCTGCGGCCCGTTCCGGTGCCGCCGGCGTTCGAGCAGGCGGTGCGGAAGGGGACGCGGACGCGCACGGGCGAGCCGGGTGCGCGCTACTGGCAGCAGCGGGTGAACTACGCGATCGACGCGGAGCTGGACCCGAAGACGGCGCGGTTGAGCGGCGAGGAGCGGATCACGTACGTGAACAACTCGCCGGACACGCTGAGCGGGGTCGTGCTGCACCTGTACCAGAACCTGTTCAAGGCGGGGGCGCCGCGGGTGGAGCCGACGCCGGTGACGGGCGGGATGACGCTGGAGCGGGTGTCGGTGAACGGCAAGCCGGCGCGGGAGAGCGCGAGGCCGGCGCCGCTCACGTACCGGATCGACACCACGGTGATGGGGCTGAGCTTCGACCGGCCGCTGCCGCCCGGGGACACGGCGCGGCTGGAGATCGCGTGGCACTTCACGGTGCCGCCGGCGGGGGCGCCCCGCATGGGGCACGTCGGGCGCGAGCTGTTCGAGATCGCGCAGTGGTACCCGCAGGTGGCGGTCTACGACGACGTGAACGACTGGGACACGCACCCCTACCTGTCGCGGGGCGAATTCTACCTGGAGTATGGCGACTTCGACGTGTCGCTGACGCTCCCGGAGGGGTACATCGTCGGCGCGACGGGGACGCTCCAGAACCCGGACGAGGTGCTGTCGGACAACGTGCGGCGTCGGCTCTTGGCGGCCGCGAGCGCGGACACGGTCGTGCACGTGGTGCGGCAGGGCGACTTCGGCGCCGGCACCGCGACGCAACAGGTGCCCGGGGGCCAACTGACGTGGCGCTTCCGCGCGCGCAACGTGCGGGACTTCGCGTGGACGGCGTCGTCGCGGTACCTCTGGGACGCCACGCGCGCCACGCTTCCCGACGCGGACGGCGACGGCCAGCCGGAGCACGTGCTGGTGCAGGCGTTCTACCGGCCGGAGGCGCGGACGTGGCGCGAGGCGGTGCGCTACGCGAAGCACGCGCTGACGTTCCACGCCGAGCACTGGCACCCGTACGTCTACCCGCAGATGACGGTAGCGGAGGGGCCGGAGGGCGGGATGGAGTACCCGATGATCGTGTTCGTGTCGGCGTACACCGACCCGAAGGAGCTGTACACGGTCCTCAACCACGAGATCGGCCACGAGTGGTTCCCGATGATGGTCGGCTCGAACGAGCACGACTTCGCGTGGCAGGACGAGGGGGTCAACACCTACATCGAGAACCTGGCGACGCAGGACTTCTTCAAGGACACGGACGAGTTCGAGGACGAGATGGCGGAGTACCTCCAGGTCGCCGGCACGGACCAGGAGGTCGAGATGATGCGCGACGCGGACCTCTACGGCCCCTACATCAGCTACGGCGTGGCGTCCTACTTCAAGCCGGGGATCGCGCTACGCGCGCTCGGCACGATCATCGGACCGGAGCAGGTGCAGCGGGGGCTGCGGGAGTACGCGAAGCGCTGGTTCCTGAAGCACCCGACGCCACTCGACTTCTTCAACACGTTCAACCAGGTGGCGGGGCAGGACCTGTGGTGGTTCTGGTACCCGTGGTGGTACACGACGCAGACGCTCGACCAGGCGATCGCGGGCGTCGAGACGACGCCGGAGGGGGCGGGCCAGCGCGTAGAGGTGCGGCTCGAGGACCGCGGCGGCCTGCCGATGCCCGTGCTGCTGCGCCTGAGGCTCGCGAACGGGCAGACGCGGGACGTGAAGGTGCCGGCGTCCGTCTGGCTCCCGGCGACGCGGCACTACACGGAGACGGTCAGCGTGCCCGCGGCGGTGCAGAAGGTGGAGATCGACCCGATGGGGCTCCTCCCGGACGTGGATCGGGAGAACAACGTCTGGCCGCGGAGGTGAGAGGCTCGGGGCGGGCGCGGTGCAGGGCGGAGGACGCGGCGTCGAACAGTAATTTTAACCACAGAGATCACAGAGAACGCAGAGAGGAGGGGAGACAGGCTGGGTCCATGGGGGAGTCGGGTCGGCGCCACGCGGCCTTCGACGTGGGCGAAGGGTCCTGTGTGGGCACCGCCGGGGACCCGCGTTGCACCGGTCGAACTCCAAGACGGAGGTCTCCGGGGCGACGCCGCCTGCGCCCCCGTTTCTCTGCGCCCGTTCTCTGTGTTCTCTGTGAGCTCTGTGAGCTCTGTGGTGAAAAGAAGGTCGTCGTGCCGGAGATGTCCTCGACTCTCGGATGGACCCGTGCGGCGGCCCTGCTCGTGGCGCTCACCGCGAGCGGGTGCTCGGTGCCGCGGTGGCCGGTGCACGGCCGGCTCACATCGCCGTTCGGGCTGCGCGGGTTCTGGCCAGAGGTGCATCGCGGCGTGGACGTGTCCGTGCCGGACGGCACGCCGGTGCAGGCGATGAAGGCGGGCGTCGTCGAGTTCGCGGGGACGCTGAGCGGTTACGGGAACGTGGTCGTGTTGCGGCACGGTAACAACCTGGAGACGGTGTACGCGCATCTGTCGGAGATCCGGGTGAGGCGGGGGGAGCGGGTGGC
>JADGGV010000778.1 GCA_019689775.1 Gemmatimonadota bacterium | reverse complement strand
GGTCCCCCCGGATCCCCTCCACCGTGCCCGGCACCTGCGCCTTCACGCTCACGATCCACGCCGGCTGGAGCGACCCGGTCAACACCACGCCGGCATCCGCCGCCGACAGCCGCGCCGTCGCCACGTCCTGCGCGCCCAGCACGATCGGCGGCGCCGCCTTCTCCGCCGCAGCCTGCTGCGCCGGCTCCCGCCCCTTCGCCCCGCAGCCGGCGGTGCCGAGGAATGCCAGCAGCGCCGCGCCGAGCGCCAGCGGAAGCCAGGGGGTCGAAGGTGCCATCGTCGCCTCGAGTCCAACGGGGATGCGCTCCCCGAGCCTGTGCCGTGTCATGATGAGATCAATGCCCGCCGCGGTCGACCGGCTCGGCGCCCGCGCCACCACCCAGCGCCCGCGTCACCGTCGCCTCCGCGATGTAGTAATCCGCCAGCGCCTGGGCGAGATTCGTCCGGGCCTGGAGAAGGGCCAGACGCGCATCGTTCACCTCGAGCTGCGTCGCCAGCCCCTTGTCGTAGCGCAGCACCGTCAGGTCGTAGACCCGCTGCGCCTGCGTCACGTTCTTCTGCCGCGCCGCGATCGTCGCCGCCGCCCGCTCCTGCTCGCCCCGCGCCTGCTCGTACTGCAATTGCACCCCCTCGCGCAGCCGCGCCAGCTCCAGCCGCGCCGCCTCCAACTGCGCGTGCGCCTCGTCGAGCTGCGCGTTCCGCCGCAGCCCGTCGAACACCGGCAGCTCCACCGACAACCCCGCCGTCCAGTCCGTCCGCCAGTCGCCCGCCAGCCGCAACGCCTCCGTCGGGTACGCCAGCCGGCCGTAGCTCATCCGCAGCGACACCTGCGGCAGAAAGCTCCCCCGCGCGATCTTCACCCCCAGCTCCCGCATCCGCACCGTCCGGTCCGCCGCCTCCACCGCCGCCCGCCGCGCCAACCACCGCTCCGGCGACACCGGCGCCGCCGCCAGCCGCCCCTCCGGCGGCGGCTCCAGCGGCGTCGTCAGCTTCAGCGGCCGGTCCGCCGGCGCGTTCACCAGGCGACGCAGGTCCAACAACGCCAGCTCCGCCGCGTTCCGCGCCTGCACCTGCTGCGGCTTCAGGTTCTCCAGCGCCACCTCCGCCCGCAGCACGTCCAGCTCCGCCGCCGCCCCCGACTTCTCCCGCAGCCGTTCCTGCGCCAGGAAGTCCTCCGCCTGCTTCACCGCAGCATCCGCGATCCGCTCCAGCTCCGCCGCCAGCAGCGCACGGTAGTACGCCGTCCGCACCGCCAGCTCCGTCTCCGCCCGCTGCTCCCGGAGCTGGAGCGCCGCCGTCTCCCGGTACTCCTCCGCCACCGCCAGCGC
>JADGGV010000777.1 GCA_019689775.1 Gemmatimonadota bacterium | reverse complement strand
GGTGAAGGCGTCGCCGCTCGCGCGGCGGCTGGCGGCGGAGTCCGGCCTCGAGCTGCGGGCGATCGAGGGGAGCGGGCCGGGCGGGCGGATCGTGAAGCGGGACATCGAGGCGGCGCGCGTCCAGGCGCCGGCGGCGCGGCCGGCGGCCGCGGCCGCGGTGGCGCCTGCGCCTGCGCCGCGTCCGGCGGTCGAGGGGCCGGAGGTCGAGGAGATTCCGGTCTCGCAGATGCGCAAGACGATCGCGAAGCGGCTGGTCAGCTCGATCGGTCCGGTCCCGACGTTCTACCTCACGATCGAGGTGGACATGACGCGGATGGCCGCGCTGCGGGAGCGGATGAACGAGCGGCTCGCGGAGCGGGGCGACAAGGTCTCGCTGAACGACCTGATCATCAAGGCGACGGCGATGGCGCTGCGGCAGCACCCGGAGGTGAACGCGGCGTGGGGGGAGACGGTGATCCGTCGCTATCGCCGGGTGCACATCGGCGTGGCGGTGGCGGTGGAGGACGGGCTGATCACGCCGGTGGTGAAGGACGCGGACCGGAAGGGTGTGGCGGACATCGCGCGCGAGGTGCGGGAGCTGGCGTCGCGTGCGCGCGAGCGGAAGCTGACGCCGGAGGAGTACACCGGCTCGACGTTCTCGATCTCGAACCTGGGGATGTACGGGATCGACGAGTTCACGGCGATCATCAACCCGCCGGAGTCGGCGATCCTGGCGGTCGGCCGGGCGGAGGACAAGCCGGTGGTGGAGGAGGGGGAGGTCGTGGTGCGGCCGCGCATGCGGCTCACGATGAGCTGCGACCACCGCGTGATCGACGGCGCCACGGGCGCGCGCTTCCTCCAGACGCTGCGCAGCTACCTCGAGGAGCCGATGATGATGCTGGCGTGAGGCCGGACCGCCGGTTCGCGCCGGCGGCTGCGGCAGTGCGTGGGGACGCCGACGGCGCCCGGTGGGGAGCACACCCACCGGGCGCCGTCGCGTTCCGGGTCGCAGGCAACGGGGGCGTCCGCCGCGCTCACCGGCGTCCGCCGGGCGATCCCGCCGCCGAGGCCGTCGACACGCGGACGTGTGCGCCTGGGCCCGGGATCGGTGGCGCCTGTCGGGGATCTCCCGACCGGCGGTGCGTGGGGGACCCGCTGGCGACGGCGGGCGGCGGGGCGCAGCGTTCAGCCCCGGAGGGTGAGACGGGGCGCGGCGCGAACGGGCGGACGGAAAGGAAGAGTAGCGACATGAGGCATCGGGCGACGGTTCTGCTGGCGATCGCGGCGCTGGCGGCGTGCGCGGGCGGCGAATCGGAGGAGGGGCGCATCCCGCTGGGCGGCGCGCGGGTGGGGG
>JADGGV010000776.1 GCA_019689775.1 Gemmatimonadota bacterium | reverse complement strand
CCCCCGCTCCCGCCGGCGAGTCGAATCAGTCTACGGCGCCCGCCGTGCGCGGTGCGCGCACTCCCCACGCGCACCGGCGCCTCCCCCGCCTCCGCCTCACATCGGGTGCGTCGACACCAGGATCACGCCCTGCCCGTGATCGAGCCCCCAGCGCGCCGTCGCCGCCATCCCGTCGAAGTGCCGGATGTAGACGACCGGCCCCAGCTCGATCGTGCGCAGCGTCTCGACCCCGCCCAGCCGCGTCCCGTCCAGGTACACCAGCACCTCGCCCGGCTGGCCCGGCGACGCCTCCGCCCGCCGCGCCCGCAGCCAGTTCGAGTGCAGCGCCTCGACCACCTCGAACGCGTTCCGGAACCCCGTCGCCTCGATCTCCTCCCGCGTGATCAGACTCCGGTCGGGGTGCGAACGCGTGGAGCGGGAACCGAGGCAGGCGGCGCAGGCCAGCAGCAGGAGGATCGCCAGCGACGGGCCGCGGGAGCGGCGCATGGGGACCTCGCCGGGGTCAGAGGAGGGTGTGACGGCGCGCGCGCCGCCGGTGCGGGCCGGGCGCGCGCTCGCGGCGGCGTGCCGCGCGCCGGCCGTCGTCGTCGCGGCCCTTGTCGGTGCTCTTATTATGACCTTATCTTTTGCGGTCCGCCAGGGCGCGACTGCGGCGCGAGCCCGGCGGAGCGACACGCCAGCGGCGAGGACGACGACGATGCGCGCAAGCACGCGGTGCGGGGCGATCGCCACGCTGCTCTCCCTGCTCGGCCCGGGGGTGGCCGCGCAGGGGCGGGCGGCGCTTCCGCCGTACCGGGACCCGCGGCTGCCGATCGAGGCGCGCGTGGACGACCTTCTCTCGCGCATGACGTTGGAGGAGAAGGTCGCGCAGATGCTGTGCCTGTCGCAAGGAAAGCAGGCGATCACGGACTCGGCGGGGCGCTTCGATCCGTCGCGTGCGCCGGAGTGGTTCCGGCTGGGGATCGGGCGGATCGAGCGGCCGAGCGGGGGGCATGGCGCGCGGGCGGAGGCGGAGTACACGAATGCGATCCAGCGGTGGGTGCGCGAGCACACGCGGCTGGGGATCCCGGTATTGTTCCACGAGGAGGCGCTGCACGGGCTGATGGGCCCGGAGGCGACGAGCTTTCCGCAGGCGATCGCGCTGGCGAGCAGTTGGAGCCCGGAGCTGGTGGAGCGGGTGTTCGGGGTGGTGGCGGCGGAGACGCGGGCGCGGGGCGCGCACCAGGTGCTGGCGCCGGTGATCGACGTGGCGCGGGACGCGCGCTGGGGGCGGATCGAGGAGACGTTCGGGGAGGATCCGTACCTGACGGCGCGGCTGGGGGTGGCGGCGGTGC
>JADGGV010000775.1 GCA_019689775.1 Gemmatimonadota bacterium | reverse complement strand
GGGGGAACGGGAGGACCGGGGTGGCGTCTTATGCGGGTGCCGGGCGCCGGCGGTCGCGGCGTCGCCCGGAAGACCTCGCCGGCACCCGCGACCCGAACCTCTACCCTGGATCCGATGAGCGACGAACTGCGCTACCCGATCGGGCGCTTTACCGCCCCGACCGCCGTGACGGCGGCGGACATCTCCCGCTGGATCGACGAGATCGCCGCCGCGCCCGCGCGGCTGCGCGAGGCGGTGGCGGGCCTCGACGACGGGCAGCTCGACACGCCGTACCGCCCGGGCGGCTGGACGGTGCGCCAGGTCGTGCACCACCTCCCCGACAGCCACATGAACGCCTACGTGCGCACCTGCCTGGCGCTCACCGAGGACACGCCGACCATCAAGCCGTACGAGGAGGGCGAGTGGGCGCGGCTCCCGTTCCAGCGCACGGCCCCGATCGCGGCCTCGCTCGACCTGCTCGACGCCGTCCACGCCCGCTGGGTCGCGGTGCTGCGCAGCATGGAGGAGCGTGACTTCGATCGCGCGTACCTCCACCCCGCCAGCGGCCGCGTCCCGCTCAAGGAGCAGGTGGCGCTGTACGCGTGGCACGGGAAGCACCACGTCGCGCACATCACGCGGCTGCGCGAGCGAGAGGGGTGGTAGGGGGGAGACCCCGCCCGCGAGGCGCGCGGGCGGGGTCGATGCCTGGCGGCCGCGCCTCAGCGCATCCGCTGGGTGTGCGCGTCCGGATTCACGAGCGACTCCGCGAGCTGCGTCAACCGCTGGTCCGTGTTCCCTTCCTCCTCGAGCGTCGTCTGGAGCAGCTCGGCCGCCCGGTCGTAGCCCAACCGCCGCGCGTACGTCCGCGCCGTGCCGTACCCCGCGATCTCGTAGTGCTCGACCCGCTGGGCCTGCCCGATCAGCGCCGCATCCCGCGTCGACGGATCCGCGTCCGCCTTCAGCACGTCCTTCCCCTCGTCGAGGATCCCCTCGATCCCCTTGCACTTCGTCCCCTTCAGCTCGAACCCGAGATCGTCGGCGATCGTCTCCAGCCGCCGGACCTGCTCGCGCGTCACCTGCTCGTGCTCCTGGAACGCACGCCGCAGCTCGTCGTGGCTCGTCGCGTCCGCCATCTTCGGCAGCACCTTCAGGATCTGCTGCTCCGCGCTGTAGAGGTCCTTGAGCTCGTGCTGGAAGAGGTCGTTGAGGTCCGTGAGCTTGTCCATGGCGCTCCTCCGGTCGGGGGTGTTCGGGGCGCGTCGCCCGCGGCGTTCGGGGCTGGCGCCCGCAGGGTTGGGAAACATTTGAGGGCCGCAAGTCCGGTGCCCAGGGCGGGGGCGGAGCCAGTGGCGGGGGC
>JADGGV010000774.1 GCA_019689775.1 Gemmatimonadota bacterium | reverse complement strand
GCGAGCTCGATGCCGTTCATGCCGCCCGGCATCACGACGTCGCTGATGACGAGGTCGAAGCTCCCCTCTGCGGCGCGATCGAGGGCTGTCTTGGCGTCGGGCACGTGGTCCACCTCGTGGCCGAGGCTGCGCAGCATGATGCCGGTCACCTCGGCGACCTCGGCGTTGTCCTCGACGAGGAGGATGCGCGCACGCGGCGGCGAGAACTCGGCCTCTTCGATCTTCCGGTCGGGCTCGACCGACGCGGTGCGGTGCGAACGCGGCAGAAGAAGGACGACGGTGGTGCCTTCGCCGAGCCGGCTGCTCACCTTGGCCGTTCCGCCGGACTGGATCGCGAAGCCGTAGACCTGCGCGAGGCCGAGCCCCGTGCCCTTGCCCACCTCCTTCGTGGTGAAGAAGGGCTCGAAGACGTGCGGCAGGACATCGGGCGCGATCCCGACGCCGGAATCGCTGACGGCGATGCGGACGTAGTCGCCCCCCGGCAGCTCCTCGGTGCCTTTCAGGACCTCGTTGGAGGCCCTGATCACCACGGTGCCGCCGTTCGGCAGAGCGTCGCGCGCGTTGATGGCGAGGTTGAGAAGCGCGAGCTCGAGCTCGGCGGCGTCGACCTCGATCGGCCAGAGATCGGAGGCGACGCGGGCGCGGATCGCGATGTCGCCGCGAAGCGAAGGGCGGAGCATCTCGAGCGTGCGCGAGAGCCACTCCCTCAAGTCGAGAGGCGCCGGCCGCAGCATCTGCCGCCGCGAGAAGGCGAGAAGCTGACGGGTGAGGCGCTCTCCCTTCTCCGCCGCGCGCTCGATCGAGGCGAGGTCGCCGAGGAGGACGGAGTCCTGCGTGCGGCGCCGCATCACCTCGAGCCGGCCGCCGATCACCATGAGGAGATTGTTGAAGTCGTGGGCGACGCCGCCGGTGAGCTGCCCGATGGCCTCCATCCGCTGCGCCTGGGCGAGCCGCTCGCGCGTGCTCTCGAGCGCGGCCTGGGCGCGGCGCCGCTCGCTGATGTCGCGGGTGATCTTGGCGAAGCCGACGAGCCGGCCGCCCTCCCGGATCGCGTCGATGACGATGCTGGCCCAGAAGCGGCTGCCGTCCTTGCGCACGCGCCAGCCTTCGCTCTCGTAGCGGCCGTGCTCGCGCGCCTCCTCCAGCGCGCGCGCCGGGATCCCCGCCGCGCGGTCCTCGGCCGTGTAGAAGCGCGAGAAGTGGAGGCCGACGATCTCCTCGGCGGCGTAGCCCTTGATGCGCTGCGCGCCCGTGTTCCAGTTGGTGACGACGCCGTTGGGGTCGAGCATGAAGAGGGCGTAATCGGTGACGCCCTCGACGAGGAGGCGGAACTGGCGCTCGCT
>JADGGV010000773.1 GCA_019689775.1 Gemmatimonadota bacterium | reverse complement strand
CACCACCCGCGTCACGCCGCGGTGGTGCGGCCGCCGCCACCGTCGTTGGCCTCGGGCTTCACCCAACCCCGGAGGGATCTCTGCCGCCCGTTCTCAAGCTCGACATGATCCAGACGACGGCGCTCGCTGCCGTCGTCCTCTTTGCCGGCTACGGCATCCGCCGCCGCGTGGCCGTCCTCGACCGCTTCAACATCCCCGCGCCCGTCGTCGGCGGCTTCCTGTTCGCCGCCGCCGCGCTCGTGCTCCGCCAGACCGGCGTGCTCGGCTTCCAGTTCGACACCACGCTCCAGACGCCGTTCATGGTCGCGTTCTTCACCAGCATTGGCCTCGGCGCCAGCCTCGGGCTGCTCCGCGTCGGCGGCCCGCAGGTGCTCCTGTTCTGGGGGATCGCCACCCTGCTCGCCGCGCTCCAGAACGGCATCGGCGTCGGCATCGCGCGCCTGCTCGGCGTCGACCCGCTCCTCGGCCTCATCACCGGCTCGATCACCATGACCGGCGGGCACGGCACCGGCGCCGCCTTCGGCAAGCTGATGGAGGAGCAGTACGCGTTCCCCGGCGCCGTCACGCTCGCCATGGCCGCGGCCACGTTCGGCCTCGTCAGCGGCGGCCTCCTCGGCGGGCCCGTCGGCACCCGCCTCATCCAGCGCTTCCGCCTCACGCCGCAACCCGCCGCCCCACCGCCGCCGGCGAACCTCGAGCACGCCTCGCTCGACGAGGAGATCGACACCGAGGTCGCCGGCGAGGCGCCGACCGCCTACCAGCTGCTCCAGACGATCACCATCATCCTCGTCGCCATGTGGGGCGGCTCGCTCGTCAGCGGCTGGCTCGGCCGGTACATCACGCTGCCGAGCTACATCGGCGCCATGATCTGTGCCGCGATCATCCGCAACGTCGCCGACGCCACCAAGCTGATCCGCATCGAGCAGCGCACCGTCGACGACCTCGGCACGATCGCGCTCGCGCTCTTCCTCACCATGGCGCTCATGACGCTCAAGCTCTGGGAGCTGCTCGATCTCGCGCTCCCCATGCTCGCGATCCTGTCCGTCCAGGTCGTCGTCATGGCGCTGTTCGCCATCTACGTCACCTACCGCTTCATGGGGCGCGACTACGACGCCGCGGTCATGGCCGGCGGCCACTGCGGCTTCGGCCTCGGCGCCACACCCAACGCCGTCGCCAACATGACGTCGCTCGTCGAGCGCTTCGGTCCCGCGCCCCGCGCGTTCCTCGTCGTCCCCATGGTCGGCGCGTTCTTCATCGACTTCACGAACGCGCTCATCATCACGGGCTACCTGAACTTCTTGCGGTAGAAGGCCCGGGCCGGGCCGTCCGTCCGCGGACGGCCCGGC
>JADGGV010000093.1 GCA_019689775.1 Gemmatimonadota bacterium | reverse complement strand
CCGTGATCGGCGCGACGACGCGCTTCACCATCACGGCGGCCGGGACGACGCTCGCGGGGAGCGCGCCGACGGAGCACTGGACGTTCACCGCGGCGGCGGACGGGCGGGTCGTGGGCGCGAGCGACGCGGGCGCCCGCATCGGCCCGGTGGAGGGGCCGGTCTTCGTGCGCCCCGAGGCGCCGGGCAGCGTCCTGATCGGCGGGCGGCCCTACCGCGGCGCTGCGCTCGTGCGCGCGTCGGCGAACGGCCGGGTCACGGCCGTCAACCTGATCGAGCTCGAGCGTTATCTGTTGGGGGTGGTGCCCGGCGAAATCGGCCGGGTCAAGCCGAGCGAGGTCGAGGCGGCGAAGGCGCAGGCGGTGGCCGCGCGCACGTACGCCATCGCGAACCTCGGGCGGAGCGACGCGCGCGGCTTCGACTACTACGCGACGACGGCGGACCAGGTCTACGGCGGGATCGGCGCCGAGGACAGCGTCGCCAGCCGCGCGGTGCTCGAGACCGCCGGCGAGATCGTGACGTACGAGGGGGCGCCGATCGAGGCGTACTACCACTCGACGTGCGGCGGGCGGACCGCCGCCATGGAAGAGGCGTGGCCGTGGCGCAGCTCGCGCCCGTACCTGAAGTCGGAGTCGGACCGGATCGATGGCACCGACCGGTTCTACGACGAGGGCTCGAGCCGCTTCCGCTGGACGACCACCTGGACGCCGGAGCAGCTCCGGGCCGCGCTGTCCGCCGGCCTGTCGGCGTTCACCGGCGGACCGGTCACGGTGGACCGGGTGCGGACCGTCGAGATCCTGGACACCACCCCCTCCGGGCGCGTCGGCCGCATGCGGATCCGGGTCGACGACCAGGAGTACGTCGTGCGCGGCGACTCGGTTCGCTGGGTGCTGCGCCCGCCGGCGGGCGGGATCCTCAACAGCAGCCTGGTCCACACGATCACGCCGCGGCCCGCGGCGGACGGCCTCGGCCTCGAGGTCGCTGGCGGAGGCTGGGGGCACGGCATCGGGATGTGCCAGTGGGGGGCGATCGGCCGGGCGCGCGCCGGCCAGGGGTACCGCGACATCCTCGCCGCCTACTACCGCGGCACGCGCGTCGAGCGTTTGTACTGAGCCGCTGCGGCGGCGGACCCGTCGAACCAAGGAGTACGAAGCATCATGCGACGTCGCCTGCTCCTCCTCCTGGGATGCGCGATCCTCGCGCCCGCGGCCGCGCGGGCGCAGGACCTCGCCGACTACGACTACACCAACCTCGGATTCCGGGGGGCCGGCCTCACCTACGGCGTCATCTGGCCGGCGAAGGTGCAGTCGACGCCGACGTACGGCGTTCGCCTCGACCTCGGCTACCTCGGGCCCGGCGTGCGCATCGCGCCCTCGATCACGTACTGGTCGTCGAACTTCCGGGAGAGCGAGCTGGCCCGGCTCGCGGACCGGCTGAATCGGCTTCCGACGTTGGAGGAGCAGGGCGTCCGCCTCACGGCGGCCGACCTGCGGCCGATGAAGTGGAGGGACCTGGCCCTCGAGCTGGACGCGCACTACGTCTGGACCACGCCGGTCGGGCTGCTCACCTACCTCGGCGCCGGCGTGGCCGTCCATGCGCTGAACGGCGAGGGCGAGGCGATCCAGGACACGTTCATCGAGGACCTGCTGGATTCCTTCTCCGCCGGCCTGTCGGCGATCGGCGGCGTCGAGTACCCGGTGAGCGACCGGTTCCGGCTCTTCGGCGAGCTGCGCCTGGCCGGGCTGAGCGACGTGCAGTACGCGGGGCTGCGGATCGGCGGTGCGTTGATGGCGTCGGGTCGCACCGAGGTCAGCGCGCGGCGGGGGAAGCAATGAGCGCGCGGCCCGAGATCGCCATCGGCCTGCTCGGCACGGGCGCGATCGCGCAGATCGTGCACCTGCCCATGCTGGCGCACGCGCCGGGCGCGCGCATCGCCGCCGTCTGCGACGTCGACCACGGCAAGGCGAAGGCCCTGGCCAGCCGCTTCGAGATCCCGCGGGTCTACAAGCAGGACGAGGCCGTCTTCGCCGACCCCGAGCTCCAGGTCGTGCTGATCTGCACGCCCAGCTACCTGCACGAGGAGCAGGCGATCGCGGCGATGCGGGCGGGGAAGCACGTGCTCGTGGAGAAGCCGCTCGCGCTCACGCCCGAGGGCGTCGAGCGCGTGCTCCGGGTGGCGGAGGAGACCGGGCGCATCATCGTCCCGGCCATGAACAACCGCTACCGCCCGGACGCGCTCGCGCTCAAGCCGTTCGCGCGCGGCGGCGAGCTCGGCGACGTGTTCTTCCTGAAGGCCGGCTGGCTGAACCGGAAGGTGCGGCTCAGCCGGCCGACCTGGCGGCACCGGCGGGCCACGGCCGGCGGCGGCGCGCTCATGGACCTCGGCATCCAGATCCTCGACCTCGCGCTCTGGATGCTCGACTACCCGGCGGTCCGCCGCGTCGTCGCCCACCTGCATCCGGCGGAGGGCGTCGAGGTCGAGGATTCCGCCGCCGTGCTGTGCACGCTCGACGACGGCCCGATCCTGAGCCTCGAGGTCACCTGGAGCCTGCTCGGCAAGCGCGACCGCCACTACCTCGAGCTGCACGGCACGCACGGCTCCGGCTCGCTCTCGCCGCTCGCCGTCTACAAGGAGCTCGAGCACGGCCTCGTGGACGTGACCCCGCAGGTGCAGGCGACGGCCGGCAACGCCTACACCGCGTCGTACCGCCAGCTCCTGCGCCACTTCGTGGACGTCGTGAACGGCGACCGCCCGTTCGAGCTGCCGCACGAGCAGGTCCGGCTCATGCGCCTCATCCAGCTCGCGTACCGCTCGGCCGAGGAAGGGCGGGAGCTCGAGGCGTGAGGCTCACCGGGGCGCCGCCGGCCGCTTGAACGAGCGCCCGAGATCCGTTATCTTTCCTAGGTTACGGGGCCGCCACGGCCCCTTCCTTTTGCGATGAGGGCGAGCGCGATGAAGCCGGATATCCATCCCGTGTACCAGACCGCGACGGTCCATTGCGCGTGCGGCAACAGCTGGCAGACCCGCAGCACGAGCAAGGACATCCACACGGACATCTGCTCGAGCTGCCACCCGTTCTTCACGGGCCGGCAGAAGCTGGTCGACACCGCGGGTCGCGTCGAGCGGTTCCGGCAGAAGTGGGGCAACCCGGCCGAACCCGCCGCGGCGACGACGGAGGAGTGACCGAGAGCCGGGCGGCGTCCCGGCTCTTTCGGTTTTGTGGCCATGAAGTGGGAAGAACGCATTCCGGACCTCCTGCGGAAATTCGAGACGCTGACCGCGCGGCTCGCGGACCCGGCGACGCTGGGTGATCCGGCGACGCTGCGCGAGGTAGCGCGCGAGCACGCGGAGCTGGCGCCGATGGTGGAGGCGGCGCAGCGGCTCGGTCGCGTGCGTGCGCAGCTCGCCGAGGCGCGGGAGCTGGCGGAGTCGGGCGAGGACGCGGACCTGCGGGAGCTGGCGCGGGCGGAGGTCGAGGACCTGGCGGCGCAGGAGGACGCGCTGACCGCCGAGCTGCGGCGGCTCCTCGTGCCGAAGGATCCGCTCGCGGACCGCGCGGCGGTGGTCGAGATCCGCGCGGGGACGGGCGGCGACGAGGCGGGCCTCTTCGCCGGCGACCTGTTCCGGATGTACACCCGCTACGCGGAGCGGAAGCACTGGAGCGTGGAGCTGGTGGACGTCTCGGAGGGTGAGGTCGGCGGCTACAAGGAGGTCGTCTTCGTCGTCCGGGGGAAGGATGCCTACGGCGAGCTGCGCAACGAGTCGGGCGTGCACCGGGTGCAGCGGGTGCCGGCCACGGAGAGCCAGGGGCGGATCCACACCTCGGCGGCGACGGTGGCGGTGCTGCCGGAGGCGGAGGAGGTGGACGTCGAGATCAAGGAGGAGGACCTCCGGATCGACGTGTACCGTTCCTCCGGCCCGGGCGGGCAGTCGGTGAACACGACGGACTCGGCGGTGCGGATCACGCACATTCCGACGGGCGTCGTCGTCACGTGCCAGGACGAGAAGTCGCAGCACAAGAACAAGGCGAAGGCGCTGAAGGTGCTGCGCAGCCGGCTGCTGGATGCGCGGATCGCGGCACAGGAGGCGGAGCGCGCGCGGGAGCGCAAGACGATGGTCGGCACGGGCGATCGCTCGGCGAAGATCCGGACGTACAACTTCCCGCAGGGGCGGGTGACGGACCATCGGATCGGGCTGACGCTGTACCGGCTCCAGGACGTGCTGGACGGGGACCTGGACGAGCTGGTGCAGGCGCTGAAGCTCGCGCGGGAGATGGAGCACCTGGAGGCCTCGGCGTCGGCCGGGGTCTGAGGCGTGGCGGAGACCGCGCTCCCGCTCGCGCGCAAGGCCGCCGATGTGCTCGCGGCGCGCGGCGTGGAGAACGCCCGGCTCGAGGCGGAGCTGCTGCTGGCCTGGGTGCTCGGCATCGGCCGGCTCCAGCTCTACCTTCAGCACGACCGGCCCGTGAGCGAGGCCGAGCTCGAGCGGTTCCGCGCCGCCGTCCGGCGCCGACTGCGACGCGAGCCGGTCCAGTACATCGTGGGCACGGCCCACTTCCGCCAGCTCGAGCTGCGCGTCGATCGCCGGGTGCTGATCCCGCGCCCGGAGACCGAGGAGCTGGTCGGCGCGGTGCTGGACTGGGCGCGCCGCGCCGCCGGGGCGGGGGAGCGGCGCCTGGTTGCGCTCGACATCGGCACCGGCTCGGGCGCGATCGCGCTGTCGCTGGCGCGGGAGGGGCCGTTCCGGCGCGTGGTGGCGACGGACGTGTCGCCCGCGGCGCTGGAGCTGGCCCGCGAGAACGCCGCCGCGCTGGGGCTGGACGAGGCGGTCGAGCTGCGCACGGGCTCGCTGTGGGATGCGGTGTCGCCCGGCGAGCGCTTCGACGTGATCGTGTCGAACCCGCCGTACGTCGCGGAGGCCGATCGCGCCACGCTGGCGCCCGAGGTGGTGGAGTGGGAGCCGGCGGGGGCGCTCTTCGGCGGCCCCGACGGGTATGAGGCGATCGAGCCGCTGGTGCGCGGGGCGCCGTCGCACCTGGCCCCCGGGGGGCTGCTCGCGCTGGAGGTCGGCGCGGAGCAGGCGACGCGGGTGGTGGAGCGAATCCACGAGACGGGCGCGTACGAGGGCGCCCGTGTGATGCGGGACCTGGCGGGCCGCGAGCGGATCGTGCTGGCGGTGGCGCGGGGGCCCGTGGAGGGGTGAGCCATGTTGGAGACGACGATGGAGCGCGCGCGCGAGTTGGGCCGGCATCTGGGGCAGACGCCGGAGTACCAGGCGCTCTCGCGGGCGCGGCAACGGGTGGGTGAGGACCGGCACCTGACGACGCTGCTGAACCGGCTCGCCGAGCTGGAGGTCGAGGTCGCGCGCGCGCTGGAGCGCGGGCAGGAGCCGGCGCCGGCCACGGCCGAGGCGTACGAGAAGGCGTTCTCTGAGCTCCAGGGGAGCGCGGTCTACCAGTCGCTGGTCGCCGCGCAGAGCAACTTCGACAAGATCCTGGCGCAGGTGAACGAGGAGATCGGCAAGGGCATGGAGGCGGCGACGCAGTCGAGGATCATCCTCCCATCCTGAGATTTCGATGCGCTCGCTCGAGACGCTGCGCGGCGGAGCCTACCGAGTCCTCACACCGCTCACGAACTGGCTCGTGGAGAGGCGAGTCCACCCGAACGCGCTCACGACGGTCGGGTTCCTGGTCACGTGCGGCGCCGCGCTGGCGTTCCACGGCCACCACGTGCGGACCGCCGGCTTCCTCGTGTTGCTCGGCGGCCTCTTCGACATCCTGGACGGCCGCGTGGCGCGCCTGAGCGGCCTGGGCAGCAAGTTCGGCGCGTTCTACGACTCGACGCTCGACCGGATCAGCGAGATCGCCGTCTTCTTCGGCATCCTCTCCCTCTACAACGACTACCGGGTCGAGCTGGGCGACGTCGGGATGATCTACTGGACGATGCTCGCAATGGCGGGCTCGCTCATGATCAGCTATACTCGGTCCCGCGCCGAGTCCATGGGGTTGGACTGCCGGGTCGGCCTGGTGCCGCGCGCCGAGCGCGTGGTCCTGATCGGTCTCTCGGCCCTCCTCTTCGGCGAGGATGGACGTGGGATCGTGCTGAAGCTGGTGGTCATCCTGCTTGCCGTCCTCAGCGCCATCACGGCCATCCAACGGATCGTCTGGGTCTACCAGCACGCCCGCGGCGTGCCGCTCGATGGGGAGCTGGCCGCCGCCGGCGGGATCAGGAGCGAGGAATCGAATGAGTCGTAGGACCGACATCAAGCCGGCGGAAGGGAAGCTGGGCGTCCTGCTCGTGGGGCTCGGCGCCGTCGCGACGACGTTCGTGGCGGGGGTGGAGGCGGTGCGTCGCGGGCGCGCGCAGCCGATCGGGTCGCTGACGCAGCTCGGCCACATCCGCCTCGGGAAGCGCACCGAGAACCGCAACCCGCTCATCAAGGAGTTCGTGCCGCTGGCGGCGCTGGACGACCTCGTGTTCGGGGCGTGGGACCCGATCCCGGACAACGCGTACGAGGCGGCCGTGAAGGCCGGCGTGCTGGAGGCGCGGGACCTGGAGCCGAGCCGCGAGTTCCTGGAGAGCATCCGGCCGATGCCCGCGGTGTTCGACAAGAGCTACGTCCGCAACCTCGACGGCGAGAACGTCAAGCGCGGCAAGAACAAGCGGGAGCTGGCGGAGCAACTCCGGGAGGACATCCGGCGCTTCAAGGAGGAGCACGGCTGTAGCCGGCTCGTGACCGTGTGGTGCGGCTCGACGGAGATCTTCCTCCAGCCGTCGGAGGTGCACCAGACGCTGGCCGCGTTCGAGGCGGCGATGGAGCGCAACGACCCGCAGATCGCGCCGTCCATGCTGTACGCCTACGCGTCGATCTCGGAGGGCGTGCCGTTCGCGAACGGCGCCCCCGGGCTGACGGTGGACTTCCCAGCGATCTGGGAGCTGGCGCGCGAGAAGCGGGTGCCGATCGCGGGGAAGGACTTCAAGACCGGCCAGACGTTCATGAAGACCGTGCTGGCGCCGGCGCTAAAGGCGCGCATGCTCGGGCTGTCGGGCTGGTTCAGCGCGAACATCCTGGGGAACCGCGACGGGCTCGTGCTGGACGACCCCGACTCGTTCAAGACGAAGGAGGAGTCGAAGCTCGGCGTGCTCGACTACATCCTCCAGCCGGAGCTTTACCCCGAGCTGTACGGCGAGGTCTACCACAAGGTGCGGATCAACTATTACCCGCCGCGTGGGGACAACAAGGAGGGGTGGGACAACCTCGACATCTTCGGGTGGCTCGGCTACCCGATGCAGATCAAGGTCGATTTCCTGTGCCGCGACTCGATCCTGGCGGCGCCGATCGTCCTCGATCTCGCGCTCTTCCTCGACCTCGCCCAGCGCGCCGGGATGCACGGCATCCAGGAGTGGCTCTCCTTCTACTGGAAGAGCCCGATGACCGCGCCCGAGCTGTACCCGGAGCACGACCTGTTCATCCAGCACATGAAGCTGAAGAACACGCTCCGGCACCTCCAGGGCGAGAAGGAGATCACGCACCTGGGGCTGGATTACTACGAGTAGGCGGGCGCTCGCGCCCCGTCGGCGCCGCACCCCGGCACCGCAGGCGCGCGGCGGCGGGATCGAGCCCGCCCGCGCGCGCCCCGCGGGCGCAGCCCGCGGATTCCCGCGGAGCGGAGCGACACGGGGTCCAGGCGCCGAGCGGCGGAATCCACCGCCGCGCCCGCACGCGCCCAGCGGCGCGCAGCGCCGCGGAAGCCAGGGGCGAAGCCCGGGGAGTCCAGCACCCCCGCCCCGCCCAGCGGGCGAAGCCCGCGCAATCCAGCGGCGCGGAGCGCCGCGGAATCCAGCGTCAGCGGAATCCAGCGCCGCAGGCGCGGAATCCAGCGGAGCGGAATCCGGTTGTTCCCGTGGGATCGGCTGCCCGTCAAGGCCAGCCCGGCCGCGGAAAGGGCCGTGGACGAATCCCCCGCGCCCGGGCCCGCCCTCCGGGAAAAGCCGGATTCGGATTCCGCGCCGCTGCGCGGCGCTGGGGAGCGGGCGCGGGGCTGCGGCGCCGCGCCCGCTCCGCGTCGCTTGCTCGGGCAGGAGGCGAGCGGCGCTGGATTCTTCGTCGCCGGGGCGTTCGGCGTCGCCCCTGGAACCGGCAAGACCCGTGATGAGCATGCCTGTGGCCGCCGCGACCGATAGCCCTGCGTCCCGGGGCCGCGCCGCGCGCGGCCTCTTCATCGTACTGGAGGGGCCAGAGGGCTCGGGGAAGACCACCCAGGTCGGGCGGCTGGTCGCGTGGCTGGCGACGCTCGGCATCCCGACGCTGCGCGTGCGGGAGCCGGGGGGCACGGCGGCGGGCGAGGAGATCCGGCGGGTGCTCCTCGACAGCGGGCACGTGCCGCCGCGGGCGGAGCTGCTCCTGCTGTTGGCGGCGCGTGCGATCCTGGTGGAGGAGAAGATCCGGCCGGCGCTGGAGGCGGGCACCGTCGTCGTCGCGGATCGTTACACGCTGTCGTCGCTCGCGTACCAGGGGTACGGCCGAGGGCTGGGCGCGGAGCGGGTGGAGGAGCTGGACGACTTTGCGACCGGTGGGCTGCGTCCGGATCTGACGGTGCTGCTGGATGTTCCGGTCGAGGTGGGCGAGGCGCGGCGGCGGGCGGCGGGGCTCGTGGACGATCGGATCGAGCAGGCCGGCCGGGAGTTCCATCGGCGAGTCGTCGAGGCATACCGATTGCTGGCCCAGAGCCGACCGGACGTCGTGGTCGTGGACGGGACCGGCCCGGTCGACGAGGTCGAGCGGGCGGTCCGGCGGCTGCTCACCCGGGCGTTTCCCGAAACTTTCCCGTGCGGGGAGGGTTAGACCAGCACCAGGTACCGGCCGCGGGTTGGCGGCCTCGTCGCGGCACTGGAGGACGGATGAGACTCAAGCGATCGATCGTCGCGCCGGTGGCGGTGGCGGTCATGGCCCTGGTCACGGGCGGGTGGTTCCTGCAAAAGGGGATGGGCCAGGAGCGGAACGTCTACTTCCAGGCCCGTCTCTTCGACGAGGTGCTGCACCGCGTGTCGGACTCGTTCGTCGAGCCGGAGGACCCGTCGAAGCTGTACCGGTACGCGATCGACGGGATGCTGCAGCAGCTCGGCGACCCGCACAGCGTCTTCATGGATCCGAAGGAGTACGAGGACCTGCGGATCAAGACGCAGGGCGAGTACGGCGGGTTGGGGATCCAGATCGCGAAGCGTGACGGCTGGATCACGGTGGTGGCGCCGCTGCCGGGGACGCCGGCTGCGCGGGCCGGGATGCAGGCGGGCGACGCGATCGTCGAGGTGAACGGCGAGTCGGCGAAGGGGTGGAGCGAGGACCAGGCGGTCGCGAAGCTGCGGGGCCCGAAGGGGTCGGCGGTCGACCTGAAGGTGCTGCGCCCGGGGATGGAGGAGCCGATCGCGTTCCACGTGGTGCGCGAGGAGATCCACGTGCGCTCGGTGCCGGCGGCGTACATGCTGGAGCCGGGCATCGGGTACGTGAACCTGACGGTGTTCAGCGAGAGCTCGACCGACGAGCTGCGGCAGGCGATCAATCGGCTGCGCAGCCAGGGGATGAAGCGGCTGGTGCTGGACCTGCGCTACAACCCGGGCGGCCTGCTGGACCAGGGCGTCTCGATCGGCGACATGTTCCTGACCAAGGGGCAGGTGGTGTCGGAGACGCGGAGCCGGGTGCCGGGGCAGAGCCAGAAGTACCCGGCGATGAACGGCGACGAGTACCCGGGGATGCCGATCGTCGTGCTGATCAACCCGTACACGGCGTCGGCGTCGGAGATTCTGGCCGGCGCGCTGCAGGACCACGACCGGGCGCTCGTCGTCGGGCAGACGTCGTACGGCAAGGGCTCGGTGCAGACGCTCTTCCCGATCTCGGGCGGCAACTGGCTGAAGCTGACGACGGCGCGGTGGTACACGCCGTCGGGGCGGTCGATCCAGAAGCCGTACGGCATCGGCGCGCACGACGACGACGGCGAGCCGATCGACTCGGCGGCGGCCGACAGCGCGGCGAAGCCGGTCTACCACACGGACTCCGGGCGCAAGGTGCTCGGCGGCGGCGGCATCACGCCGGACCTGATCGTCGAGCCGGACACGTTCACGACGGCCGAGAAGGCGTTCCTTCAGGCGCTGAAGCAGAACGGTTCGGCGTACACGGACGCGCGCTTTGCGTACGCGGTGGCGTACGTGCATCGGCACCCGGAGCTGCCGCGCAACTTCACGGTCACGCCGCAGATGCTTGACGAGTTCTACGCGGCGCTGGCGCGCAAGGGCGTGAAGGTGGACCGCGCGGTCTACGATGGCGCGGCGGCGGAGATCGCGCGGGAGATCGGCGTCGAGATCGCCCGGGCGAAGTGGGGCGAGGAGGCGGTGCGGGAGCGGCTGAACGCGGACGACCCGCAGGTACGGGCGGCGGTCGAGGTGCTCCGCCGCGCGGCGACGCCGCAGGCGCTCTTCGTGGAGGCGCAGCGCTACGCCGCGGCGAACCCGGCGGTGAAGGAGCCGACGGCGGAGACGCGGAAGCAGCCGCGCTGACGCGCCGCCATCGGACCGGGAAGGGGGAGGGTCGCCGCCGGCGGCTCTCCCCCTCGGCGCGCCGGGGTGCGGTGGGGGGC
>JADGGV010000092.1 GCA_019689775.1 Gemmatimonadota bacterium | reverse complement strand
TGCCGGCGGCGGGCGCGGCGCGGCCTTGCGGCGCGGCGCGGGTCTGCGGCGCGGCCTGCTTCGCGGTGGCCGGTGAGCCGCCGGCGGGTGTGCCGCCGGTGGGTGCGGCTTCAGTGGGCGGGCCGGCGGGCTCGGCGCGGCCGGCCTCGGGGGTGGCCACAGGCCGCGGCTCGGGCGTCGTCGGCGGGGCGGCGTCGCAGCGGTCGCGGAAGATGCGGTGCCAGCCGCGGGTTCCGCTCTGGCCGACGGCCTCGAACCAGGTCTGGTTGGTGCCGAAGACCTGGAGGAGGAGCTCGACCTGGCCGTCGCGGTTCCAGTCGAGGTAGTCGACGACGCGAGGTGCGGCCTTGCCGCCGCGCTCGTAGGGGTGGAACGCGACGAATGCGGTGTCGTAGCCGACCTGGCCCTGGGGGATGGCGACGAAGAAGAGGGAGTAGCCGACGTCGTCGAAGCCGGGGCCGAGGGTGTCGTCGACGAGGAACGTGGCGGCGAAGCCGGGGTCGGCGGCGCCGGCGAGGGGGAACGGCTTGAGCTGGGCCATGGCGCGCTGCCAGTTGCCGGGGAGCGGGGCGCGGCGCGCGCGGAGCATGCGCTCGGCGAGGATGGGGCCGACGACCTGCATGCCGCGGGTGGGCTGGATCGGGCCGCCGATGGCGTTGCGGACCTCGGGCGCCTGGGTCTTGGCGAGGGCGAGGAACTCGGTGGCGCTGTCGGCGCCGGAGCGGAGCTCGAGGGAGCCGGTTCCGACGGGGAGGCGCGGGCAGACGGAGGCGTCGGGGACGGAGGCGCCCTGGACGACGTAGGTGCCGGCGCGCATCCCGTTGTGGTAGAGGGCGAACTCGGTGCCGTGGCGGAGGAACTCGGCGATGAAGCGCTCGCCGAAGTTCTCCCAGCTTCGGGTGGGGCGGAGCGGGCGGAGCGAGTCGCCGGCGATCTCGCCGATGGGGACGATGGTGCCGCCGTTGCCGACGAGGCGGACGTAGTAGAGGATCGGCCCGTTGGGGATGCGCTCGCCCTCGAGGGTGACGGCCGTGCCGGTGGCGGTCGTGCCCTTGGGGGGTGGGGGCACGATGGCGACGTCGGCGCCGCCCCACTGCACGTTGTCGCAGCCGGCGGAAACCGTTAGACTCAGGGCCGCGAGCCACCCGAGGAGCCGTCGTCGCATCACCGCTCCGGGTGGGGCGTCATCCCCGGGAGCCCGGGTGCCGCTGGAATGGATCGGCGCATCGAAGCCTTTCGTCCGCAGAGCCGCATCCGCCGCGTATTGCCGCGAAGTTTGGCCAACTTAGGAACCCACCCCCACGCACGCAACGTGCTGCTGACCCGTGTGCGCCGGCTGGCGCGCGAGCCGAACGGGGCGTTTTCGCCGGCGGGATCGGAGCCGGACGGTGCGTTTCCGACCGACCCGGAGGCGCTCGGCGAGGCCGAGGCCGAGGTGGTGGAGCACGGTGGTGGTGCGCTGCGCCGGATCGCGGTGGGCCGCGCCGCGCGGAGCGGCTTCACGGCGTTCCTGGACGGGATCCAGCGCACGGGCGTCCTCCTCTACCACGGCCCGGTCCCCATCGTATACGCCTACGTGGCGGCGGTGATCCGCGGGCGGGACGACGGACTGGGGGGGCGGCTGCGCACGCTCGTGCGGGAGGAGCGGGAGGCGCTGTTCTTCCCGTTCCGGCTGGTGCCGCCGTCGGCGCTTGCGGGGTGCGGCGCCACGGCGGAGCAGATGGTGGACACGAGCCTGGCGGAGGCGGCGCCGGTGCCGATCTTCCCGCCGTTGCTGTACGCGTGGGCGGCGCAGCGCGTGGCGACGTTCCGGGAGGAGGTGGAGGCGTGGGCAGCGGAGCGGTGGTGTCGGCAGGACGCGGCGGCGGGGCATCTGCTGGTGGACGGCTCGCTCACGCTCTCGGGCGAGCTGGCGGCGTGCGAGCGGGCGGTGGGCGTGATCAAGAGCCACCACACACGGTTCTTCGACGGCGACGATGCGCGGACGCTCCTCTCGCTGGAGGAGGGCGAGCGCACGAGCGTCTTCCGCCCCGGAACGCAACAGTTCACGCCGGTCTACTCGTGGTACCTGCGGTTGCGCTCGCCCGCGGGGCGCGGCGCGCTCTGGGGGCTGGTGCGCGTCGAGGCGCCGGCCACGCCGGCGACGCTGCGGCGGGCGGACGAGATCAGCGGCTGGCTGCTGGCGGAGACCGCGCCCGTCGCGCTGCCGGACCCGCGCTGGGACCGCATGCTCTACCCGATCCGCGACTGCGAGGAGTACCTGCGCAGCCGTGCGCCGCGGCTGTAGCCGGCAGGCGCATGGATCCCTCCGAGTTCCGTCGCGTCCTGGGCCACTGGGGCACCGGCGTCGCCGTCGTGGCGACGATCCGGCCCGACGGCCTGCCGGTCGGGCTGACGGCGAACGCGGTCGCGTCCGTGTCGCTGGAGCCGCCGCTCGTGCTGGCGTGCGTGGAGCGGGGGAGCGACACGCACGACTTCATCGGGCTCGCCGGCGCCTTCACGGTGAGCGTGCTGGCGGAGGAGCAGGAGGCGCTCGCGCGCCGGTTCGCGACGTGGGACGTCGCCGAGAAGTTCCGCGGCGTGGCGTACCGCGAGGTGGTCACGGGCGCGCCGGTCCTGGAGGGCGTGCTGGCGTGGCTGGATTGCCGGCTGTGGGCGGTGTACCCGGGCGGCGACCACTCGATCTTCGTCGGCGAGGTGGTGGCTGGCGACGCGCGGGAGGGCGCGCCCCTGATCTACTACCGCGGCGGCTACGGCCGCTACACGCCGTGAACCGCCGCGATCTGCTGGGGTGGCTGAGCGCCACGGCGCTCGCCGGCGCGGCGCTGGGCGTCGCGGTCGTCGTCGGCGCCGCGCTGCTGCTGTATGCGGCCGGCGGCTTCCTCACCACGGCCGGCTTCCTGATCGCGGCGACGCTGGGCGCGCTGGCCGCCGGGCTGTGGGCCGGCGGACCCGACGCGGGCGACGATGCGGGGATGCTCGCCCGCCGGCGCTGGACGATCGCGATCGCGTCGCTGCTGGCGGCCGCGCTCTACGCGCCGTTCTGGAGCGCGTCGGCGACGCTGCGCGGCTCCGGCCTCGGTCGCGTCGTCGCCGTGCTGCTGCTGCTGGCCGAGCCGGCGTACGCGATCGGCGGCCTGCTCGTGATCCTCGGCCTGCGGCCCGGCGCGCGGGGCGGCGCGGCCGTGCCGGCGGTGCTCGGCGCCGCGCTCGGCACGCTGGCCGGCTCGGCGCTGCTGGTGCCGAAGGCGGAGGCCGGCGCCGTGCTGGCGGGGACGGCCGGCGTCCTGGCGCTCGCGGGCCTGTGGGAGACACGTGCGCGGGGCGCAGAGGAAAGGAGGGGACCGATGCGGGGGCGCGTGGCGGTCGTGACCGGCGTCGGCGCGCGCGGGCAGGTCGGCTACGCGGTGGCCGAGGCGCTGCTCGCCGCGGGCGCGCGAGTCGTCGTCGCCGGGCACGGCGAGGCGATCGAGGAGCACGGCCGGACGCTCGCCGAGCGGGGCGGCGAGGTGGCCGCGGTGCGCGCGGACCTGACCGAGCCGGAGGGCGCCATGGCCGTGATCGGCGTGGCGCGGCAGGCGTTCGGCCGGCTCGACCTGCTGGTGAATGTCGCGGGCGGGCTGGGCGTCACCAAGCCGCTCGGCGAGACGACCGCCGAGGAGTGGGACCGCGAGCTGGACCGGAACGCGAAGACGGCGTTCCTGGTCTCCCGCGCCGCGCTGCCGCTGCTCCGGGAGAGCCGCGGCGCCATCGTGAACTTCGCGTCGCCGGCGGGGGTGCGGGCGCAGGCGTCGCTCGGGGCGTACAGCGCGGCGAAGGCGGCGGTCGTCGCGCTCACGCGGGCCATGGCGCTGGAGGAGGCGGTGCACGGCGTTCGCGTCAACGCGATCGCGCCCGGCCTGATCGACACGGAGCAGAACCGCGCCGCCGTGCGGGACCCCGAGCGGACGAAGTGGGTCACGCGGCAGCAGATCGTGGACGTGGTGCTGTTCCTCGCGAGCCCGCAGGCCTCGGGAATCACCGGCGAGACGATCCACGTGCTGGGGGAGGGCGTGGCGTAGCGAGCCGCGCGACTCGCGCACGCACCGGTGCGCGGCGCCGTCGGCAGCGCTCCCGCGCGGCGGGATTCCCTCGGCGCGCAGCTTCGCGTGCGCGGCGCCGCGGACTGCCGGCGCGAGGTGAAGGTTCGCTCGCTCCACCCACCCCCGCGTGCGCGGCGCTGCGCGCCGCGCTATGATCCAGCCATGTCATCGACGAATCCGATCGGCCGCGTCGTCGGCACGGAGCGCAAGCCCAACACTCCACACGAATTCCATTTCTGGACGGGCGGCGACTCGAGCGTGGGGATCGGCACGCTCGTGAAGGTGTGCGTGGAGGAGCCGCGGCCGGTGACCGTGTACGGCATCGTCGTCGACGGCGCGAGCTACACGGACCTGGAGACGCCGCTCCACGACTACATCGGCCTGGATGGCGATCCGGCGGGCGGCTTCGCGGCGCCGACGGCGCGGCCGGAGATCCGGCTGTACACGGCGGCGGTGCTGCGGCACGAGCCGGCGGAGCCGTTGCAGCCGGTGCCGGCGGGGCCGGTGCACCTGCTGTCGGACGGCGACGTCGCCGTCGCGCTGCGCATGGATGCGTACGCGCGGCCGGGCGGCACCGCGATCCCGGTGGGGCTGTACGCGGCGGGCGGGCAGGAGTCGCCGATCTACCTGGACGCGGACTTCCTCCTCGGGCCGGAGGCGGCGCACCTCAACATCACGGGGGTGAGCGGGCTGGCGACGAAGACGTCGGCGGTGCTGTTCCTGCTCGCGAGCATCTTCGAGCACCTGCCGGCGGAGAAGGGGAGCGTCGCCGCGCTCTGCTTCAACGTGAAGGGACCGGACCTGCTGTTCCTGGACCAGCCGGCGGAGCTGTCGGAGGCGGACCGGGCGATGTACGCGAGGCTCGGCGTGCCGGCGGCGCCGTTCCGGTCGGTGCGCTACTACGCGCCGTACAAGCCCGACGGCTACAACCTGAACACGCTGCGGACGAACCCGGCGCTCGCGGAGAACGTCGAGCCGCTGGTGTGGGGGCTGGAGCAGATCCTGAAGTTCGCGGAGGTGCTGCTCACGCGGGAGGACGTGGACGCGAAGGCGGACGCGCTGATCGAGTTCATCCGCGAGCGCGTGGTGGGGCGGCGGTGGAACGACGGCACGATCGTCGAGCACACGGTGCGCACGTTCCAGGACCTGGAGGCGTGGTTCGACGACGTGCTGACCACGTGCGAGCAGAACGACTGGTCGAGTTGGAAGACGCACCACGTGGCGACGATCCGGAAGGTGCGCAACCGGCTGCTGAACCTGTCGACGCGCGCGAAGGGGCTGGTCAGCAACGACGCGATGTCGAGCGATCTGCCGTGGGGCGCGTTCGAGGACCGGACGGTGTACGTCATCGACGTCGCCAACGTGGAGCCGGAGGCGCAAGACCTGATCTTCGCGCGGGCGATCACCGAGGCGCGCGAGCGGCTCGAGCGCAACGATCTGGGCGTCGACCACCTGATCGTCTTCGTCGACGAGCTGAACAAGTACGCGCCGAGCGACGGCCTCGAGACGTACGTGCGCAAGATGCTGCTCGACGTGAGCGAGCGCGGGCGCTACCTCGGGCTGGTGCTGTTCAGCGCGCAGCAGTTCCGCAGTCAGGTGCACAAGCGCGTGGTCGGGAACGCGGGCACCGGGATGTACGGGCGCATGGACATGGACGAGCTGGCCACGCCCGGCTACGCCGTCCTCTCGCCGGCGACGAAGTCGAAGCTGGCGACGCTGGCCAAGGGCGAGCTGATGGTGCGCCACCCGCACTTCGCGCAGCCGATCTTCCTGCGCTTTCCGCGCCCCGCCGTGCTCGCCGGGCGCGACGGCGTGCGCCGCTTCGCGCCGGCGCACGATCTGCCGTTCGAGGACGCCGTCGCCCGGCAGCTTCGCCGACTCGACCCGCGCATCTCGGTGAACGAGGTCAAGGACCTGATCGCGGGGCGCGAGGAGGCCGAGGTGCTCCGCGCCCTGCACGCGACGCAGCAAAAGCGCCCCGCCGGCGTGCTCGCCTACTTCCAGAGCTGCCTGAAGAAGCGGGTGCCGAGGGATGTCGTCCCCTTCATGGCGGAGCGGATGAGGCGGGTGGAGGTGCCGGAGGACCCGTATGCGTAGGGAGCCGAAGGCGACCCCCTGCGCTGCACGCGCGGGACTCGGCCGCCGCCGGGAGGCACGCAGCGGGACGGAGCGCGCTCCAGTGACCACCCGCCTGCACCCAGCGGCGCGCGGCGGCGCGGAATGCAGCGCAGGTCCATCGCACCGCCCGCCTGCACCCAGCGCCGCGCAGCGGCGCGGAATCCAGTGCCCAAAGGGCACGGAATCCAGGCGCGCAGCGCCCGAATCCAGCGGAGCGATGCGACGCGGAATCCGAATCCGGCTTTTCCCGTACGCGCAGCCCATCCGCCGAGGATTCGTCCAGGGCCGGTCCCGGATCCGGCGTATCCCCGGCGGGCCGCCGATCCGATGGGAACAGCCGGATTCCGCTTCGCTGGATTCCGCGCCTGCGGCGCTGGATTCCGCTGATGCTGGATTCCGCGTCGCTGCGCGCCGCTGGATTCCGCGGGCTGCGCCCGCTGGGGGCGTGCGGGCGGGGCGCTGGATTCCTCTCCGCTGGCGCCGGTCGGCGGCACGCGGCTTCCGGCGCGTCCCGCGCTGAACCCCGGACCCCATGCTGATCGCCCACCTCGCGGACCTTCATCTCGGCTACCGCGCCTACCACCGCCTCGCGCCGGGCGGGATCAACGCGCGGGAGCGCGATGTGGCGCGCGCGTTCCGCGCGGCGCTGGACCGGGTGATCGAGCTGCGCCCGGAGCTGGTGCTGGTGGCGGGGGATGTGTTCCACACGGTGCGGCCGTCGAACTCGGCGATCGCGGATGCGTTCCGGCAGTTCGCGCGGCTCGCGGCGGCGCTGCCGGAGGCGCCGATCGTGGTGATCGCGGGGAACCACGACTCGCCGCGCGCGGTCGAGACGGGGAGCATCCTGCGGCTCCTGGCGGAGATTCCGGGCGTGCTGGTCGTGGACGATGCGGCGCGCTCGCTGTACCTGGAGGCGCTCGACACGAGCGTGCTCTGCCTGCCGCACAACGCGCTGACGGCCGGGGAGGTGGTGGCGATCGAGCCGGACGTGGCGGCGGGCACGAACATCCTGCTGCTGCACGGCACGGTGGCCGGCGGGGCCGCCGAGCAGAAGCTGCGCTACGTGAGCGAGTACGGCGGCGCGAAGGTGGAGACGTCGGAGATCCGGCCGGAGTTTTGGGACTACGTCGCGCTGGGCCACTACCACATCGCGACGGAGCTGGCGCCGAACATGTGGTACGCCGGGGCGGTGGAGCGGACGTCGACGAACATCTGGGAGGAGATCGGGTCGGAGAAGGGGTTCGTCACGTACGACACGGAGCGGCGGCGGGGGACGTTCCACCCCGTGCCGACGCGCGAGGTGCTGGATCTGCCGCGCTTCTCGGCCAGGGGGATGACGCCCGCCGAGATCGACGCGCGGATCCGCGCGCTGGTCGAGGAGATCCCCGGTGGCATGAAGGGGAAGATCGTGCGGCTGATCGTCACCGACGTGACGCGGGATCTGTTCCGCGAGCTGGACCACCGCTACATCCGGGAGCTGAAGGCGGAGGCGCTGCACTTCCACCTAGACGCGCGCCGCCCGGAGGTCCGGCGCGTCGTGGGATACGGCGCGCCGGGGCGGCGGCGCACGCTCGACGAGGAGGTCGAGTCCTTCCTGAGGCTGCATTGGCAGCCGTCCTCGCCCGAGATCGACCGGGAGCGGCTGGTCGCGCTGGCCGCGCGCTTCATGGCCGAGGCGGCGAAGGGGGAGCTGGAGGACGCGCTGGTCGACTCGCGGGAGGCGTAGCCGGTGCGGCTCGTTCGACTCCGCCTGCTGAACTTCCGTCAGCACGCCGACACGTTCATCGAGTTCGGTCCCGGGCTGACCGGGATCGTCGGGCCGAACGGCTCCGGGAAGAGCACGATCCTGGAGGCGATCGCCTGGGCGATCTACGGTGCGGCCGCGGCGCGCGGCACGAACGACACGATCCGCTTCGCGCGTGCGCCGGGGCGCAGCCGTGTGGAGGTCGAGCTCGTCTTCACGCTGGCGGGGCACGAGTACCGGGTCGTGCGCACGCTGACGGCGGCGGAGGTCTTCGTGGACGGCGGCACGAGCCCCGTCGCCTCGACGCTGGGCGGGACGACCGAGTACCTCCAGAAGCGGCTCGGCATGACCCGGGAGGAGTTCTTCAACACCTACTTCACCGGGCAGAAGGAGCTTCAGTTCCTGGCGCAGATGGGGCCGGCGCAGCGCGGGCGCTTCCTGGGGCAGGTGCTCGGCTACGAGCGGCTGCGCGTGGCGCAGGAGCGCGCCCGGACGCGGCGCAACGAGCTGCGCCACGAGACGGAGGGATTGCGCGCCGGGCTGCCGGACGCCGCGGCGCTGCGGGCCGAGCGCGAGGCGGCCGAGGCGCGGCGGGTCGAGGCGGAGCGGGCGCTCGGGCGGGCCGAGCAGGAGCGGCGCGAGGCGGAGCGCGCGCTGGCGGAGGTGCAGCCGCGCTGGGAGGCCGCGCAGCGTGCGCGGGAGGAGTCGCAGCGGGCGACGCACGCGCTGGAGATCGCCCGGCGCGAGATCGACGTTGCGGGGCGGGAGGCGGAGCGGGCGCGCCGCGAGCTGGACGCGATCGCCGCCGCGGAGGTGGAGCTTGCGCCGCTGCGAGAGCGGCTGCGCGAGCTGCCCGGGCTCGAGGAGGAGTGCCGGCGGCTGGCGCACCTGGCGGGCGAGCAGGAGCGGCGACGCACGCTGCGCGAGAGCGAGCAGGCGCTCGCGGAGGAGCTGGCGGCGCTAGAGCGTCGCCTCGAGGCGCTGGAGCAGGCGCCGGCGCTGCTCGAGCAGGCGCTCGCGGACGTCGAGGCGCTGCGCGCCGAGCTGGCGCAGGCGGAGCGGCAGATGCAGGAGGTTCAGCGCGCGTGGACGGAGGAGCGCGAGAAGGTGCGCACGCGCCTGGACTTCTACCGGACGCGCTCCGAGGAGCTGAAGGTGCAGATCGCGCAGCTCCGCGCGGCGGGCCCCGACGGCACCTGTCCGACGTGCGAGCGGCCGCTCGGCGGGCAATTCGAGGCCGTCGTCGGCCGGCTCGAGGACGAGCTGTCCGACATCTCGCGCGACCGGAAGTGGCACGAGCAGCGCCTCGAGCAGCTCAGGGCGAAGCCCGAGGACGTCGGCGCCGCGGAGGAGCGGCGCGCGGCGGTGATGCGGGCGCTGGAGGGAAAGACGCAGCGCGCGACGCGCTGCGAGCGCGCGGTCGAGGAGCTGAAGGAGCGCCGCGCCGACCGCGAGGCGAAGCAGGCGCGGCTCGAGACGATCCGCGAGGAGCTGAGCCGCGCGGTCGAGGAGTACGACGCCGAGCGGCATCGCGCGGCCGACGCCCGCCTCGCCGAGCTGCGCGAGCTGGAGCGCCGCGCCGCGCGGCTCGGCGCCGCCGTCGAGGCGCGCCCGCTCCGCGAGCGGGAGCTGGCCGAGGCGACGTCGCGGATGGAGGCGGCGACGGCCCGCGCCGCGGAGCTGGAGCGCCAGCGCGCGGCCATCGCGTTCAGCGAGGAGGAGTTCGCGGCCGCGCGCCAGGCGTTCGAGAGCGCCGGCTCGCGGCTCCGCGCCAGCGAGCTGCGCGAGACGGAGCTGCGCGGCGCCGTGGCCGCCGCCGTCGAGGCGCTCGAGGCGGCGGACCGGGCGCTGGCCGCCTACGAGGAGCGCCGCGCGCGGCTGGACGCGCTCGAGGTCGAGCTGCGCCACCACAACGAGCTGGACGCCGCGTTCACGCAACTGCGCGCGGAGCTGAACGCCCGCGTCCGCCCCGAGCTGAGCGAGCTGGCCAGCGGGTTCCTCGCCGACATCACGCACGCCCGCTACACGTCGCTCGAGATCGACGACAACTACAACATCCTGGTGCTCGACGAGGGCGAGGAGAAGCCGGTCATCAGCGGCGGGGAGGAGGACGTCGCCAACCTCGTCCTGCGGCTCGCGGTCAGCCAGATGATCGCGGAGCGCGCCGGCCACCCGCTGTCGATCCTGATCCTCGACGAGGTGTTCGGCTCGCTCGACGTCGAGCGGCGCGACAACGTCGTGCAGCTCCTGCACCGGCTGGAGGACCGCTTCGAGCAGGTGATCCTGATCACCCACATCGAGACGATCCGCGAGGGGCTCGATCACGTGCTGCGCGTCACGTTCGACGAGCGGACGGGGTCGAGCGTGGTCACGGTCGAGAAGACGCCGGAGGCGGAGGTCGAGGTCGAGGCGGTTTGAGAGGGACGGAGAAACGGCGTTTTATTGACCACAGAGAGCACAGAGCTCGCAGAGAGACGAGAAACATCGGTGGGCCGGTGGAGGGCGGGGCGCCGGGGCAATCGCGGTCTTCCGGCACCGGCGCCGTAGCCCGGCCACCGCCGATCTCCATCCTCGACCTCGACGCGTGCCCCGGGAATCTCCGCCCCCGCCTCCTATCCTCTGTCCTCTGTGATCTCTGTGGTTCCTGTCTCTTATACAAAACACCGAGCCCCCGAGACGCGTAGTAAGGT
>JADGGV010000772.1 GCA_019689775.1 Gemmatimonadota bacterium | reverse complement strand
GCGGGATAGTATGCGGCGGGCGGGCGGCGGCGCGAGGGGGTGGGAGTCGCGGCGTTCGGCTTCGTGGCGTCGGACCGCCGGTCAGCGCTGCCGTGCGGCGCCGGGCGTCGCGGCCGTCACCTCACGGTTCCATTGAGGCCCTGGGGGTAGAACCCGCCTCGCCCCGGCTTTCCACCGTAGATGATCCGGAGGATCTGCCGTGCGTCGCGAGTCACGGTCATGCCCCTGTCGGGATCGGTGGAGAACGGATGCTCCTTCGTGGGAGGGATGTCGAGGTCGTCGAACGCCGGGCCCTCGACGCCGTGCGAGATCGCGAGGAGGCGAATGGCGCCCGCATGCTCGGCCTCGGTGGCCAGGATCTTCGCGGCGGCTTGCCGGTGCGCCTCGTCGGAGAGGAGCCCGATCGCGCCGCTGAAGGCGCTGACGCCGGTGTCCTCGAAGATCCGCGCCAGCCTCAGGAAGTCCGCGACGCTGCCGAACCCGAAGCCGAGCGCATCCAGGTCGATCGCCGGTTTCTTCACGGCCGCGGAGCCGAGCGCCGAGCGGAAGAACTTGACGTGGTTCAGCTCGTCGGTGCCGACCGCGCGGGCAATGAATTCGGCCGAATCGGACCCGAGGTTCGGGACCAGCTTTCCGCCGGTCGTGGGCCCCGTGGTATCCGCCTCCGAGATCACGCCCAGCTCGACCAGGCTGGTGTTGCGAGCGGCCCTGAGGTAGAACTCCGCCTCGAGATACTCGAGGTTGAGCGCGAAGTTCATGATGTCCTGATCGGTCAAGGCGCCGCCCGCGGCGCGGCCGCCGCCTCCCGGCGCGCGTCCGGCCGCCGCGCCTCCGGACGGGGCCGGGGCCGCGAACATCACCGCGCCGAATCCCATCTTCCGGGCGACATCGCGGCGGGAGACGAGCTCGCCCGCCCGATCGTCGAAGAAGTCGCTGCCCATCGCTGCCTCCCGCTCCACGAGGTCCGCCGCATGCCCGTGGCGGCGACGCGGCGCGTGACTCCCTACAGTCTCGAGGAGGCGCAGCCGGTGACTATCGGACGGATGGGCGCAGGGGGTTCTGCTTTCGCCGGCGGCCATGCCGGGGAAACCGGAGGCGAGCGGGCCGGCAGCCACCCCGCGGGCCCGAGGTTGCGCGGGCTGCGGCCCCGCATCCAGCCTGGATCCGTTGCGGTGTGCCGTCCCGGCGGTGCCGCCGGTGCGTGACCCCGTCGGGTGATCGGTGGCCGAGCGCCGGGGCTTCGGCCGACCAATCGCGGGCGCCCGTGGAGGTGGGCACGCGGGCCCGCTCGGGTCAGGCGCGAATCTCGCGCGGGCGCCGGGGCGCGCGGGCGGGCGGGGAGGGGGCCGGCCC
>JADGGV010000771.1 GCA_019689775.1 Gemmatimonadota bacterium | reverse complement strand
CGCCTGCCCCGCCTCCACCAGGATCTGCCGCACCGTCCCGGCCGCGTCCGCGCGAAGCTCGTTCTGCATTTTCATCGCCTCGATCACCAGGACGGCCTGCCCCGCCTGCACCACCTGCCCCACGGCGACGTCGACGCGCGTGACCAGCCCCGGCATCGGGGCGCGCACCGGCCGGGGTCCGTGCGTCGCGGCGCCCTTCCCGGTCATGGCGCGAATCGCCCGGGTCCGCTCGTCCACGACCTCCGCGGCGAAGCGGCTCCCGTCCAGGTGCAGGTCCCAGGCGCCGCGCGCCTCGCCCGGCCGCGCCACCAGCGCGTACGAGCGCCCGTCGACGAGCAGGTGCCGCACCGGCGTGCCCGGACGCGAGACCAGGTCCGCCTCGACCTCCACCCCGTCGACGCGCGGCCGCGGCCCGGTCAGGTCCACCTCCACGGTCCGGCCGGCGATCGTCACGTAGTAGCGCATCCCCTCTCCGGCTCCTGCCGTCTCCCCCTCACGCGGTCCGCGCGAGCGCCACGACCGTCTCCACGTGCGCCGTCTGCGGGAACAGGTCGAAGCAGCGCACCGACTCGACGCGGAACCGCCCGGCGAGCCGCGCCAGGTCCCGCGCCAGCGTGGCCGGGTCGCAGCTCACGTAGATCAGCCGCTCCGGCGGCTCCGCCGCGAGCGCCACCGGGACCGCGGCGTCGAGCCCGCCGCGCGGCGGGTTCAGGATGACGAGGTCCGCCGGCAGCGCACGCGGCAACTCCGCTTCCACCCGTCCGGCGACGAACTCCGCGCCCGGCGGCGCCGTCCGCCGCGCCTCCTCCACGGCGGCCCGGTCCAGTTCGATCCCGACGACGTGGGCGCCGCCGCGCGCCAGCCGCCGCGCGTGCATCCCGACCCCGCAGTAGGCGTCCACGACCCGGCGCCCGGCCACGTCCCCGGCCAGCCGCGCGACGTGCTCGTCCAGCAGCTCGGCCGCCGCGCGGTTCACCTGGAGGAAGACCGCGCCGCTCACGTCGACGTCCTCCTCACGCCACTCGTCCTCGAGCGCGGCGCGACCCGCCAGACGGAGCAGCCCGCCAGACGGCCGGAGCCGCCAGATCGCGCTCAGCCCGGGCACGGCCGCGAGCAGCTCCGCGGGACGCCCGGCGCCCTCGCCCCCCTCGATCACCAGCGCCACCTCGCCGGTCGCGGACCCGCGCAGTGTCAGCCGCAGGCGGCGCCCGGCCGGGAGTCGGTCGGCGCCCGGCCCCCACGCCTCGCGCAGCCGACCCCACACCTCGGCGATCGCTTCCTCCGGCAGCAGGCACGCCGCGTCGATGTCCAGGATCCGCTCCGGGCGGTCCAGCTCGTGGAAGCCCGCCACCACCC
>JADGGV010000091.1 GCA_019689775.1 Gemmatimonadota bacterium | reverse complement strand
CGGGTGGGATCCGCGCAGGGGTGTTCGGTGGGGGAACGCTCAGGCGGAACCGAAGCGTGGGCGAACGCCGCGCAGGCGACGTCGTGCGGTGGGCAGGCTGGCGGATCGAGTCGGCTCGCGGCGTCGGGTCGCGACGGCGACAACGGGCCGACGCCGTCGGTCTGCCGTCTTCCCGGTTGAGGCTCGGTGCCAGGGAAACGGGGCGGCTCGTCCGACGCGGCTGATCGTCGGAGGGGTGTCGTATCGTTCGCTGCCTCGCGCACGGACGCCTGGCGTCGGAGTGCGCGGGCCGGGGCTCCCCCCGGTTCGGCGACGCGCGCGGCCGGGCGATCGACCACGGCGCCGGGGCGAGCGGCCGCCCCGCGCCGACGGACCGGTTGGCACACGGTTCCACCGGCCGTCGAGAGCGCGGCTTCCCGGCGAGCGGCAGACGGTCCCGTTGGGTCGCCGCGGTCGTCGATCGCCTGCGAACCGGAACGTGCCGCGGGGCGAGAAACCGGGGCGGAGCTGGTTCGGCCCCTACCGTTTCCAAGAGGAGACCGTATGCCCCGAACTCGCGTAACTCTCGTCCTCCCGTTCTTCGCGTTCCTGGTCCCGGCGACGGTAGCGGGGCAGGCGAGCCCCGTGCCCGTGAAGCTGCGCGCGGCCGTCGTCGACGAGAATTCCACCGTCCATGCGCTGCCGCAGGTGGCGTTCCTGCTCATCGGGCCGCGCGGCGACACGACGCGCGTTGCGACCGATCTGGACGGCCTGGCGACGGCCATGCTTCCCCCTGGTAGGTACCGGCTCGTGAGCGACAGCGCGGGGGCGCGATTCCAGGGGAATCGGTACCGGTGGGCGCTCGCCTTCGACGCCGCGCCCGGAATGCACGCCGTCGAGCTGACCCAGCAGAACGCGCTGGTGGAGAAGATCGCCGCCGTACCCGCGCCCCCGGCGGCGGCCGGCGGACGGCGGGTGAGCGAGGAGGCCCGGATCTACGAGGCGGCGAAATCGGGCGTTTTCACCGTCGCCGGAGCGCAGGGGCACGGCTCCGGCTTCCTCGTCGACGCGTCCGGGATCGTGCTCACGAACTCGCACGTAGTGAAGGATGTCGAGCCTGACCAGGTGCGCGTTTGGACGGACGAGCGCACCGCGGTGCGCGGCCGGATCCTCGTCCTCGACAAGGACCACGATGTCGCCGCCATCGCGATCAACCCCGCGGTGTGCTCGGCGTGCGCCGTCCTGCCGCTCGCGAACGGCCGGGATGCGCCGCTCGCGGTCGAGGGTGAGCGAGTGCTCGCGATCGGCTCGCCGCTCAACCAACGGAGGATCCTGACGATCGGCATCGTGAGCAAAGTCGAACCGCGGGCGCTCATCTCGGACGTGAACATCAATCACGGAAACAGCGGGGGACCCTTGCTCAACCTCGACGGCCAGGTCATCGCCATGAACACGTTCGGGGACTTCACGGAGCAAGGAGGCCCCGGCATCTCCGGTTCCGTCCTCATCACGCAGGCCGAGGCCGCCCTGGCCGCCGCTCGCGACTCGCTCGCCCGGGCCGACTACGTGCCGCCGTCGGCGGACCGGCTGCCGGTCCTCTCCGCCACGCCGTTCCCGGTCGAAGGGGTGAAGCTCGCGGCGGCCATGCCCAAGATGGACCTCAAGCCCTACACCTTCGAGGGCGGGCCGTTCGTGGTCTCGGTCATGACCCCGCCGGTGATGGCGTACCGACAGGCCCAGGCCCTCAAGGCGCTCACGGGTCGGCGCGAGAAGCGCGAACAGAAGGGCGGCGTGACCGAGAACGAGAAGGTCGACAACATCCAGAACTGGTTCGGGTGGGAGGAATACGTCGGCGAACGGAAGGCGGCCGTCGTCTTGCAGGTCGAGCCGAAGGTGGGGCAGACCGGGGGCTCACTGTTCGCCAACCTGCTCGGCGCCGTCGCCGCCGGGTACTCGGGCACCTACTTCGTGCCCCACGAGGTGCTGGAGTTCAAGGGCGACTTTCGGCGCATGAAGCTCCTACGCGACGGGCAGGTGGTCGAGGCCGTGGAGGAGAACCGGATCCCTGCGGTGCTCAACATCGCGGACTACTACCGCTCCGGCCGCGACTTCGCCTACCAGGGGGTCTACGTCTACCGGCCGGACGAGTTCGCGCCGCGCCCCGACGGCACGTTCCCGTCGTTCCAGCTCCAGGTCATCAACACGGGCAAGCCGAACCAGCCCGTCTACATCCCGCTCCCCGAGAAGACGGTCCGGGCCCTATGGGACGACTTCGCCACCTACCGCCTCGCGGTGAGCGAACCCGCCTGTGCTCAGGACCCGAACGGTCAGGAGTGCGCCATCGCCATGACGCGGGCGGCGGAGGCGGGTGGCGTGCGTCTCGCCGACGATGCCAACCTGCTGGACGCCCCCTCCGGGTGGGGCAACGTCGTGGGCCGGCTCGCCCGCGGTACCGCGGTGGTCGTGCTCCGGCAGGACGGCAAGTACACGTACGTGCGAGCCGGAAACACCACGGGCTACGTCGAGACGAAGAAGCTGGTGCGGACCCTCTCGCGTTAGCGGGAAGGGCCGCGGCGCAGAGGTTGTCGGTGGGGGCGCCGGGTCGTTGAGCCGCGCCAGAACGCGCTAACGCCCGGTGCCCGGGAGACCCGCGGCCTCGCGCTCGACTCGCCCCCGCACAACCCCACCCCGCCGCATCGCCGTCGAACCCACTCCATCGGTCCGACGGCGCGGCGGCGGCGTCAGTTGAAGAGTGGCCGCGCGAGCTGGAGGCCGATGCCGGTGCTGACGGCCACCCAATCGTACGGCGGCTGCGCCCAGGTCGGCGCGAAGACGTTGGCGCCGTCCGCGGAGCCGACGCTCTTCAGGAGGCTCTGCGGCGCCTGGAGCTGCGCGAACTGGACGATGAAGCGCTGCGAGCCGAGCGTGAATTCCCGACCCGTCTGCCCCTCGAAGGGCAGCGGCTTCTGGAGGTCGACCGCGTGGTATGCCCAGAACTGCACCGGCCGGACCCGTGCCTCTTCCGCCGGGAGCAGGTCCGTGCCGCGCGCCCCGAGGTCGGGCCCGCACGCGGTGAGCGTCAGTGCCGCCGCAACGAGTCCCAGCCAAGCCCCGCGTCGCATGAATCGTCTCCTGTCCTGGTCTCGCGTTCCGCGCCGCCACACGAAGGTTGACGGGGCGACGCCCCGGTTTCAGCTTACCGCCCCCGCCCCGGTCGCTCCCGGGCCGGCCGGGCGGCCCCAAAGATACGGTGGAGGCGCGCATGCGGATAGCTCTGGACCCCGTCCCGATCGTCCTCGGCATCTACGCGTACGTGGGCGAGCTGCTGACGCGGGCCGCGGAGAAGCGCGAGGGTGGGGATGCGGCGTCGCTGGCGCAGCGCTTCGCGCGGCAGCGCGGGCCGGCGGGCGACCGCGAGGTGCAGCGCCTGGTCCGCGCGCTGCACGCCGACGTCAAGGCGGCCGACAAGCTGCTGAAGAAGACGGCGGACGTCTGGAAGATCTCGCAGGAGACGGACCTGGTCGAGCTGGTCGTCGAGCCGCGGGCGAGCGAGGTGCAGCCGCAAGCCTACGTGCTCCTCCAGCTCGGGCAGGTGCGCGGCGTGCTGAACGCGATCCGGGAGGCCGCCGGCGCGGCCAGCGAGAACGAGGACACGCTCCGGGCGCTGGCGGAGGCGGCCGAGGCCCTCGAGGGGCGCGCCGGCGACTACGTCCTCCTCGGCTTCGATCCATGGGGCGCGTAGCCGGCGCCGGCCGGGGCCGTCCGGGCTGAGCCGGCGCCATCCGCCTGCGTGTCGTCGCATGCGTCGACGCCCACTCCTCGCCCTCGTCGGGCTGCTCCTCCCCGCGGCCGCGGCCGCGCAGGACCTCTCACGCATCGATCCCCGGCTCCGTCTGCTCGCCCGAATCGGGCCCGCGCCCGTCGTCGCCGGCGCGCGCGCGCCGGACCGTGCGCCCGGCGTGCTGGCCCGGGCCACGGCGCTGCGCGTGGGCGACGACGGCCGGGTCCTCGTTGATGCGCTCGCCCGCATCGACGCGGGCGACGAGGGTGCGCTCCGCGCGGCCGGCGCGCGCCTCGGCGCCCGCGCGGGCGACGTCGTCTCCCTCCGGTTCCCGCTGGACGCGCTCCCGGTGCTCGCGAGTGCGCGCGGGCTGCGCTACCTCGAGGCCGCCTCGCCGCTCGAGCCGTCGGTCGAGCCGCCGCCGCGGCCGGCCTCGCCGTTCGCGCTCGCCGGCGCCGTCGCCGCGCCGCTCGGCACGGAGGCGGAGGAGGTGGGCGTGGAGCGGCTGCGCCAGCGCGAGGGCGATCGGTTCCTGGGGCTGGCCGGCCAGGGCGTGATCATCGGCTTCGTCGACACCGGTGTCGATCTCGGCCACGCGGACTTCCGCGGCCCGGACGGCTCGAGCCGGGTGCTATGGGCGTGGGACCAGACCGCGCCGGGGAGCGGGCCCGGGCGCGTCGGCGACGCCGACCTCGACTACGGCGCGGAGTGCCGGCGCGAGGACATCGACGCCGGGCGTTGCGAGCTGCGCGACCGGCTCGGCCACGGCACGCACGTCGCCGGCATCGCCGCGGGGGACGGCTCGGCGACGGGGAAGGGGCTGCCGCCGTACCGCTACGTCGGCGTGGCGCCGGCGGCGGACCTGGTCGTCGTCAAGGGCGGCGACGCATCGATCAGCACGGCGGGCGTGCTGGACGGCGTCGCCTACATCTTCGGCCGGGCGGCGGCGCTCGGCCGGCCGGCGGTGGTCAACCTCTCGCTGGGCACGCAGGTCGGACCGCACGACGGCTCCACGCTCTTCGAGCGCGGGCTCGACAACCTGGTCGGGCCCGGGCGCATCATCGCGGTCGCGGCCGGCAACGAGGCGACGAACGGCAACGAGACGCCGGCGTTCGTGCGCGCGCCGATCCACGTCTCCGGGAACGTCGCCGCGGGCGCCGAATCCCGGGATCTCGTCGTGCCGGCCTATTCCCCCGCGGCGGGCGAGAAGAACGACGGCGCGCTCGTCGACCTCTGGTACGACGGCCGCGATTCGCTCGCCGTCGTCGTCACGAGCCCCGGCGGCCGCAGCGTGCGTGCGCTCCCCGGTGACACGGTCACGCTGCTGACGCCGGAGGGGGCGATCCTCGTCGACAACGCCTCCGGCGGGCCCTCGCCGCTGAACGGCGATCGCGAGATCAGCCTCGGCGTGATCGACCTGGACGCGGCCGCGCCGCCGGCGGCCGGGCGGTGGCGCATCACGCTCGAGCCGCTCGCCGTCCGCGGCACCGGCCGCTTCCACGCCTGGCTCGTCGGCAGTACGCTGCGCACGCCGACCGCGCTGACGTACTTCGACGGCGCGGAGAACGCCTACCTCGTCGCCTCGCCGGCCACGGCGGCGCGAGTGATCAGCGTGGCCGCGTACGCCAACCGCCACGAGTGGCCGACCGCCGGCGGCCGCATCCAGGCGTACCCGTACCAGGAGCCGCTCGGCGACATCGGCCACTTCAGCAACCCCGGCCCGCGCCGCGACGGCGCGCTCAAGCCGGACATCGCGGCGCCCGGCAAGGTCGTCGTCTCCTCGATGAGCCGCGACGCGAGCACCTGGTCCTCGCTTCCCGACTACGTCGACGCCGACAGCGCCCACGCCGTGCTCCTCGGCACCAGCATGGCCACGCCATTCGTGACCGGCGCGGTCGCGCTCCTGCTCCAGCTCTGGCCGACGCTCACGCCGGAGGCCGCGCGCGACCTCCTCACCGCTGCCGCCCGCACGGACGCCTTCACGCGCCACCCCTACACGGGCGGGCCGGACGGGATTCCGAACCCGCAGTGGGGGTACGGCAAGCTCGACGTCGCCGCCGCGGTGCACGCCCTCGGCCTCCCCGCCGGCTCGCTCACCGCCGACGCGCAGTCCGCCGTGCCGGCGCCCGCCCCCGGGATCAGCGCCCGCGGCCAGCGCCTCGTGCTGCTTCGCATCGCGCTCGCCGCCGACAGCGTCGAGGCGCAGGACGTCGAACGGCTCGTCGTCGACGTCGTCGGCCGCGACACCGCCGCCCGCGTGCTCCTCATCCGCGACCTGGACGGCGACGGCAACGCCGACGCCAACGAACCGGTCGAGGCGTCCGCCCCTGCCCGCCTTTCCGGCGCGCCGGTCACGGTCACCCTGGCGCCCGGGCCGGTCATCCCCGCCGGCGAGCGCCGCAGCTACCTGCTCGCCGTCGAGATGAGCGGCGCGGCGCCGAACGGCTCGCGCTTCCTGGCGACGTTCCGCCCCGCCGACCTCGTCGCCGCCGGCACGCTCTCGGGGGCGCCCTCCGGCGCGGCCGGCCCGCCCGTCGCCTCCGCCGAGCGCCGGACCACGCTCCTCGCGCCCGGCGAGCGCGTGAACCTCTCCGAGAACCCCGTCCGCGGCGATCGCCTCGTCGTCAACTTCGCCGAGCGGCCGAGGGCGGTCGCGATCTACGCGCTGAGCGGCGCGCGCATCCGCTCCTTCCGGCCGGACGAGCTCGAGGAGGGAAGGGTGGTGTGGGATGTGGCGAACGACCGCGGGGCACGGGTGGCGGCGGGTGTCTACCTGCTCGTGGTCGACCTGCCCGGCGGCCCGCAGACGCGCAAGATCTTCGTGCAGCCGCGGTGAGGAGGGGCTCCGGGCGCGTCGAACTGCTCCGCCGCCCCCTCTTGCTCCTGCTCTTGCTCTTGCTCTTGCTCTTGCCACCCCTCGCCCGCCCCTCAACGCTCCCGCTGGACCGAGCACCGAGGCCGGAGGACCGAGACGCAGGCGCAGGACGGCAGGATACCCGCCCCTCAGCGCCGCTGTAGCACCTTCAGCAACCGCTCCCCCAACGCCTCCACCTGCCAGCGGCGGATTCCCGGCAGCGCGGCGAGGTCCTCGAGGGTGCGCGGCCGCGCCCGTCCGATCTCCTCGAGCTGCGAGCGCGGCATGAGGAAGCCGCGGTCCATCTCGAGCTCGTCGGCGACGAGGTCGCGGGCGCCCTTCAGGCGCTCGAGGAGCGCGTCGAACGCGGGGTCGGGCGGCGGGCGGCCGGGGCCGCGCGGGCGCACCGGCAGCTCGGA
The DNA here is from genome assembly GCA_019689775.1 of Gemmatimonadota bacterium. Lineage (GTDB taxonomy): Bacteria > Gemmatimonadota > Gemmatimonadetes > Longimicrobiales > RSA9 > JADGGV01. Next base: position 3,630 of record JADGGV010000091.1, on the reverse strand, counting down.
TTCCCGCAGCCCTTGCGCGCGCTCGATCGCCGCGAGCAGCGCCTCGCCGTGCCGCTCGGTGATCGCGCGCGGCACGCCCTGCACCCGCGCCATGGCCGCGGCCGTCGCCGGCATTTCGCGGGCGAGCGCCAGGAGCGCGTCGTTCGAGACGATGCGGAACGGCGCGCGGTCGCGCTCGCGCGCCTCCGCCTCGCGCCATGCGTACAGCTCGCGCAGCGCCGCGAGCTGGCGCGGCGTCAGCTCGCGCGTCCCCTTCATGCGCAGATACGCCTCGCCCTCGTCCGCCGCCGGCTCCCAGCGCACCTGCTCCTCGATCCCGAACTCCTCCTCCGCCCAGGCCAGCCGGCCGCGCGCCTCGAGGCGCGCCTTCAGCTCGTCGCGCAGCCGCGGCAGGTAGCGCGTGTCCTCCGCCGCGTACTCGATCAGCTCCGGCGGCAGCGGGCGCTGGGCCCAGTCGGCGCGCTGGTACTTCTTCTCGACGGTCACGCCGAGGTACTTCTCGAGCAGGCTGCCGAGCCCGAACGCCTTCTCGCCGAGGAGCTGTGCCGCCAGCTTCGTGTCGAAGAGGCCGCGCACGCGCACGCCGAAGTCGCGCGAGAGCAGGCGCAGATCGTAGTCGGCGTCGTGGAAGATCGTCTCGACCGCCGGATCCGCGAAGATCGGCGCCAGCGGGTCGAGGTCGTCGATCGCCAGCGTGTCCACCAGGTAGGTGTGGCTACGCGTCGAGAGCTGAAGGAGGCACACCCGGTCGTGGTAGCGATGGTACCCCGCCGCTTCCGTGTCCGCCGCCAGTAGCGACACGCCGGTCATCGCGTCGGCCACCTCCGCCACCTGCTCGCCACTCCGGATGTATCGCATCGCGGTCCCGTGATGGTACGAAGACACTGCCCGTTTGCGCCCGCGTCCGCGCGCCCGTAGGATTCCCCCGGTTCGGATCGCTTCCAAGGAGACGTCCGATGCGCTTCCTCCCCGCGCTCCTGAGCGTCGCGACGACCGCGACGCTTGTCGGGACCGTCGCCGGCCGCGCGGCCGCGCAGAAACCGCTGAGCGAGCTCCGCCCGGCCCTCGAGGCCCGCATCGCCAAGCACAAGGGCACCGTCGGCCTCGCGCTGCTCGACCCGAAATCCGGCGAGCTGCTTGCGATCCGTGGCGACGAGACGTTCCCGACGGCGAGCGTGATCAAGGTACCGATCCTCGTCACGCTTTTCCACCGCATCGCCAAGGGCGACCTGAAGCTCTCCGACCCGGTGGTCATGCTGGACGTCGATCGCATGCCGGGCTCGGGCGTCCTCCGGCTCTTCGACGCGCCGCACCAGATGACCGTCAAGGATGCCGCCACGCTGATGATCGCGCTCAGCGACAACACGGCGACGAACCTCATCATCGACAAGGTCGGCATCCGCACCGTCAACGCCCGCATGGACACGCTCGGGCTCCCCCACACCAAGCTGTGGGCCAAGGTGTTCCAGCGGTCGGCGACGTCGATCGCGCCCGACTCCTCGGCGAAGTACGGCCTGGGCGTGACCACGCCGGTCGAGATCGCGAAGCTGCTGGCGATGATCTACCGGGGCGAGGCGGTCTCGGCGGAGGCCTCGAAGATGATGCTCGACATGCTCGATCGCCAATTCTACGGCCAGATCGAGATCCCGCGCTACATGCCGGCGGACGTGGAGGTCGCGCACAAGACGGGCGAGGACAGCGGGACCCGCAACGACGTCGCCATCGTACGCGACCCCAAGGGGCGCGACTACATCCTGGCCGTGCTCACCAAGAACAACGCCGACGACAGTTGGCGGCTCGACAACGACGCCGCCGTCCTGATCGGCGACCTCGCGCGCATCGTCCAGGGCGCCATGCGCGCCTCGCCGTCCGCGCAGTAGCGCATGCTCCTCGTCCTCGCCGACCGCGTCCACGCCGTCGGGGACGGCGGCGCCGCGGACGCGCTGCTGCTGCGCCGCGGCCGCATCATCGACGTCGGCCGGGGCGACGCGCTGCGCGCCGAGGCGCCGGGCGCGGCGGTGCTCGACCTGCGTGGCACGACGCTGACGCCCGGCCTCACGGACTCGCACATCCACCTCCTCGAGTGGGCGCTCGCCCGCCGCGAGGTCGATCTCTCCGAGGCGACCTCGCCGGAGCAAGCCGCGCGGCTCCTGATCGGGCGAGTGGACGAGCGGGGGAGCGTGGGTGACGGCCCGAATGGGGGAGCGGGCGAGTCGAAGAGCGGACGTTCGGCGGTATCCCCCACTCCGCCACTCCCGCCCGCTCCCGCTCGGTGGCTACGCGGTCGCGGCTGGAACCCGCACCACTGGGGCGGCGCCTACCCCCACCGGGCCGTGCTGGATGCCGTCGTCGCCGACCGCCCCGTCGCGCTCCAGAGCCACGACATGCACGCGCTCTGGGTCAACACGTTGGCGCTGCGCGAGGCGGGGATCGATCGGGACACGCCCGATCCCGACGGCGGGCGGATCCTCCGCGACGAGCACGGCGAGCCGACCGGCGTCCTCCTCGAGACCGCCGCCCAGCTCCTGGTGCGCCGCATCCCGCCGCCCCGCGACGCCGACGTGATCGCCGCCCTCCTCGAGGGGCAGGCGGCGCTGCACCGCCTCGGCATCACCGCGATCCACTCGGTCCCGGCGATCCACCTGACCGCGCCCGACACGCTCGCGCTCCTCGAGCGCCTCCGCGCGGAGGACCGCCTGCGCCTGCGCGTGCTCCAGCACATCCCGCTCGAGCGCCTCGACGACGCGCTCCGCCTGGGCCTGCGCAGCGGCTTCGGCGGCGAGTGGATCCGCATCGGCGGCGTCAAGATGTTCCTGGATGGCGCGCTCGGCTCCCGCACCGCGCTGCTGCGCGAGCCGTACGAGGGGACGAGCGACGACCGCGGCGTCGAGGTCCTCCCGCCCGCCGAGTTCCGCGACGCCGTCGCGCGCGCGGCCGCGGGCGGACTCGCCACCACCGTCCACGCCATCGGCGACGCCGCCGTCTCGCTGGCCCTGGATGTGCTGGCCGATCCGGGGCTGCGCGCCGGCACGCTGCCGCACCGCATCGAGCACGTGCAGCTCTGCCCGCCGGCGCGCTTCGGCGACGCCGCCGCCGCCGGGATCGTCTGCTCGATGCAGCCGGCGCACCTGATCACGGACTGGAGCGCGGCGGAGCGGCACTGGGGCCGGCGCGCCCGGGGCGCGTACGCGTTCCGGTCCTTGCTCGGAGCGGGAGAGCCGGAGAGCGGGGGAGCGGAAGATCGCCGGCTCCCCCATGCGCGCCCACGGCGCGCCGTCCTCGCCTTCGGCTCCGACGCGCCCGTCGAGCCCGTCGATCCGCGCCTCGCCTTCTGGGCGGCGACGCGCCGGCAGGACCTGGAGGCGCTCCCCGCCGAGGGGTGGTACCCCGAGGAGCGCCTGGGCATGCGCGAGGTGCTCGAGGCCTACACGCGGGGCCCCGCCATCGCCGCGGGGGAGGCCGCGCGACGCGGCCACCTCGGCATCGGCGCCGACGCCGACTTCGTCGCCTGGAGCGCGGACCCGCTCACCGCCTCGGGCGCCGAGCTGCTCGATCTTCGCTGCCTCGCCGCCGTCGTCGGCGGCGGCGGCGGCGGGATCGGGGGCGCGCCCCCCGGCCGCCCCCCGCAAC
>JADGGV010000770.1 GCA_019689775.1 Gemmatimonadota bacterium | reverse complement strand
CCCTCCACCGCCGCCACCCGACCCGGACGTCGGCACGTCGCGGATCGTGAGCGCGAGGTCCAGGGCATCGCGCTCGGCGGACAGCCCCAGCGTCAGCCGCCCGAGCCGCCGCGGCGCCACCGCGACCTGCACGTTCGCGCCGCTCAGCGTCGTGCGGTCCCGCTCGCGGTACGTGCCGCGCACGGTCGGGTCGTCCATGTCCGTGTAGGTGGCGTCGTCGTAGCGGCGCGGCTCCTCCGTCAGCCGGTGCACGAAGCCCCAGCCGCGCACGCTCACGATCCCCGCCGGGTGGTACGCCGCGGCGAGCTGCCCCGCCGTCCCGTGCAGCGACGCCATGCGCTCGAACGTCGGCCGGCTCGCGAACGGGTCCGCCGCATCGACGATCACGCCCGGGGGGATCCCGTACGCGCCGCGCACGTCCGTCAGCACCAGCCCGAGGTCGAGCGACGGAGTCGGCGTCGCGGTCACGTTCGCGAACAGGTTGGTTCGCCGCCGGTCGCTGTTCGGCCGCGTCACGGTCCCGGTCCCCGCCGCCAGCGTCGGCGAGCCGGCCGGCGAGGGGTAGCCGTCGCTCCGCAACGCGCTCGCGCTCACGAGCACGCCGAGCCGGTCGCTCCCCGCGCCGCCGGACGCGCGCAGCAGCCGCCCGTTCACCTCCCGCGCCTCGGCGCTCGCCCGCCCGTGCGGCGCGCCCGCGCCCCGCCGCGTCACGATGTTGATCACGCCGGCCAGTCCGCCCTCCCCGTACAGGACCGACCCCGTCGCCGGCGTGACCTTGATCATGGCGATGTCCTCGACCGGGATCAGCGACGGGTCCGCCTGCCCGTCCCAGTCCGCGTTGAACGGGATCCCGTCCAGCAGCAGAATCACGTGCCGCGGCCGGAAGCCGCGGAAATCCACCCGCGGCACCCCCTGCCCTCCCGTCCGCACGTCCAGCCCCGGCACGAGCGCCAGCGCCTCGTCCAGCGTCCGCGCGCCCGACGCCTCGATCTCCTCCGCCGTCACGACCCGCAGCGTCGCCGCCGCCTCGCTCACCGGCCGCTCCGCCGACACGACGATCTCGCCCATCCGGTAGACCGGAGATTCCTGCGCGGCCAGCGCCGCGGGCCAGACGAGCGGCGCCACGAGCAGCAGCCATGGGCGACGACGCATGTTCCGCCTCCGCGTTGCGGGAAGCACCGAGGGCAGTGCGGGCATGAATGTGCGCGGCGAGCCGGGAGGTCAACCCACGCCTGGCGGGTCGGCCGGGGCAAGAGCACGGCGGGTGTCCCCGCGGCTTCCTGGCGGGCGCTCCGGCGGGTGGGGTGCGCTCCGGCCGGCGCGCGAACTCGCTCCCCGCCGCCGCCCGGCCCACCCTACCAC
>JADGGV010000769.1 GCA_019689775.1 Gemmatimonadota bacterium | reverse complement strand
GCCGGGCGGGGCCGGCCCGGCGCCCGCGTGGCATCTGTGCCACAGGAGCCATCACCCATGCAGCCAGCCCCGCTGATCGAATGGTCGGAGCCGGTCCGTGAGTTCGCCGGCTTCGCCGGTCTCTTCCTCGCCGCGGGAGCCGTCGGCTTCCGCTTCTCCGCTCTCCGCCGCGCCCTCGCCCCCGGAAGCCGGCTGGATCCGACCGAGCGCGCCGCGCACGCCGACGCGGCGCGCCGCGCGGCACTCCTCGGGCTCACCGGCGCGCTGATCATGACGGTGCTCACCGCGATGCGGCTCCCCGCCCAGGCCGCCCGCGCCCACGTCGGCGTGGCGACGCTGCTCGTGACGAACCACATCGCCGGGATCCAGGTCGGATGCCTGCTCCTCTCCGTCGTCGGCTTCGCGCTCGCCGCCGCGCGCCGCGGCCTCGGCTGGCCCCTCGCCGCGATCGGCATCGTCGCCGGCACGCTCCGCGCCGCGTTCACCGGCCAGTGGGCCCGCCTCGTCACACCGGTCCACGAGCTGGCCGCCGCGCTCTGGATCGGCACGCTCTTCGTCCTCGTCGTCGCCGGGATCTCCGCCGTGCTGCGCGCCGAGCCCGTGCGCGAGCGCCGCGGCGCCATCGTCGCCGACATGGTCAACGGGTTCTCGCCGCTCGCGCTCGCCATGGGCGCCGTGCTCGTCACGTTCGGCCTCCTCACCGCGTGGCGGCACCTGAAGTCGCTCCCCGCGCTCTGGACGACGCCCTACGGCTGGGCGCTCCTCGTCAAGCTCGGGTTCGTCGCGATCGTCTTCGCGCTCGGCGCCTGGAACTGGCGCCGCCAACGCCCGGCCCTCGGCACCGAGGACGCGGCCGTCGCGATCCGCCGCTCCGCCCGCGCCGAGCTCCTCGTGGCCGGGATCGTCCTCGTCATCACCGCCGTGCTCGTCAGCCTCCCCGTGCCAAAGGCGCCGGTTCCGTGATGGGGGATAATCGGTGGGGGGACGGGCGGCCGACATCGGCGATGGATGTTGGTGGCCTACGCGGGCTGGCGTTATGGACGCGTGTGGGTCGCGTCGAGGGGGATTTTAATTGACAGGATAAACAGGATAGCATCTGATAACAGATGCGGTGTTGTTCTGCACGATGGCGTCGGAAGGTGACGCAATAAGATATTGGTAATAAAGTCGTTATCAGATTTTATCCTGTTCGTCCTGTCTAAAAAAATAAATTCGTTATCCTGTCGAGCGAGCCTCGGTCGCCGCGGGCATCGGACCGTCACGGGCCCGCGACTGGGGCCGGGCCCGGGCCCGGCCCGGCGCGCGTCGATCCATCGCGGCGCTTGACCCGCCGGCGCGGCGGGGCGACCATCCGGGGCTGCCTCGTAT
>JADGGV010000768.1 GCA_019689775.1 Gemmatimonadota bacterium | reverse complement strand
TTGCTCTGTCCCCCAATTCGTGGGACACTCAAAGAGAGGCGGTGAGAGTTTGTTCCCGCCGGAACTCGGCGGGCGATTTCATCCCGAGCGCCGAGTGTGGGGCCACCTCGTTATAGTCCCTGAACCAGCCTTCGAGCTGGCGGATCACGCTCTCTGCGCTCCACAGCTCGGCCGCCTCCACGTAGTCGCGCCGGAAGGTGCCCACGAAGGCTTCGCTCATGCCGTTCGATTCCGGACTGGCCTTGGGCGTGGTGACCGGATCCAGGCCCAGCTGCTCGGCGTGGAGGATCGTCTCCAGCGCCGTGTAGATGCTCCCGTTGTCGCTCAGCCACTGAACCGGATCGGTCGGCCTCCCCTCCGGGAAGCGGGCCCGAACAGCCCGGCTCATGAGCTCCCGCACGTCTTCGGCGGTGAGGTCCCTCGGCCGGGCTACAAACGCGATCGCCTCGCGGTCGCAGCAGTCCAGGGCAAAGCCCACGTGCACCTCCTCCCCGTTCCAGCAGTGGATCTCGAAGGCATCCGAGCACCAGCGCACGTTCGACCGGTCGGTCTCGATCCTGCCCGTGTGCGCTCTGCCCGTTCTCCTGCGGTTCTTGGCTGGGATCTGGAGGCCGTGCATGCGCATGACTCTCCGGATCCGCTTCTTGTTGTAGCGCTTGCCTGCCCGGCGCAGCAGCACCGTCACCCGCCGGTAACCGTAGCTGCCCCGCTTCCGGATCACCTTCCGGATCTCCGCCAGCACGGCCTCGTCCTCAGCCCTCCGGTAGAAGCGCGGCCGGTCCTTCGTTTGCCGGTACGCCGTAGACCGGCTCACGCCCAGTGTACGGCAGATGGCAGAGAGTGGGTGTCCCGTCATGGCCTCAACACGCCGTACCAGCTGGGTCTTTTTTTTACTTCCGCCTGCGCCGCCTGGAGGATCTCCACCTCCATGGTCTTTCGCCCGAGCGCCCGCTCGAGCTCCCGGATCCGGGCTTCAGCCTCCCGGAGCAGCCGGGCTGGGACCACGTCCTCGCCAGCGGCTACGGCCGTGTTCGCCCCCTGCTCGAAGAGCCGCTTCCACTTGCGCACGACGGAGGAGCTGACGTCCAACTCACGCGCAAGCCCCGAAAGCGTAATCTCGCCCCGGAGGACGCGGTCGATCTGCTCCTTCTTGAAGGCGGTCGTGAACAGCCGGCGCCCATCGGCGCCCCTGCGAAATTCCCCCATTCTCCTCCTCCTCGAAGAGGTTCAACATAACCTCTCCCAGGTGTCCACTCCAATTGGGGGACGGCGTAGCGGCGCCTGGATCTCGACCGTCCCGCTTCCCAGCGTGATCTTGCGGGGCCGCGCCCGCCCGTTTCGCACTACCAGCGCGTGGCCTCGCTCGTCCCTCT
>JADGGV010000767.1 GCA_019689775.1 Gemmatimonadota bacterium | reverse complement strand
ACCCGACCCCCGGCCCCGGCGCGCCCCCCGCCGCGCGGCGGCGCCCGGCCAGTGGCGCGCCGTCGCGCGCGCTGGCGCGCCGACCCGGGGAGCCGCCCGCGCGGCGTCGCCTCAGACGGTCGCCTTCGCCGGCGCCTCCAGCGTGCGGCGCACGCGCTCGAGCGCCACCGTCAGGTGCTCCGGCAGCAAGCCGTAGCCGATGCGGAGGTAGCGGTCCATGGCGAAGTGGTCGCCCGGCACGACGAGGACGGACTCCTCGGCACGCAGCCGCTCGGCCAACACGCTGGAGTTGACCGGCAGCTCGTAGCGCAGCCAGACGATGGCGCCGGCGTCGGGCGCACGGTACGTGAAGACGCCGGCGTCGTCGATCCAGTCGCGCATGACGCGCCAGCTACCGGTCAGGATCGAGCGGGTGCGCTCGATGAGCTTCGGCCGCACTGCCGGGGAGAGCGCGAGCGTGGCGAGCCGGTCGTTGATCGTGCCGGGCGCGATCGTCGTGTAGTCGGTGCGCGCCCAGAGCCGGGGCGCCAGCTCCGTCGGCGCGACCACCCAGCCGAGGCGCAGCCCGGGGAGCCCGTACGCCTTCGACAGCGACCCGGTCGCGACGGTCCGCGGATACTCGCCGAAGAACGACGGCGTCTCCGGCCCGGCCAGCTCCGCGCCGGCGTACACCTCGTCGGCCAGGATCCAGGCGTTCACGCGCGCCGCCGCGGCCACGAGCGCCGCTCGCGCGGCGGCGGAGAGCACGGCGCCGGTCGGGTTGTTCGGGTTCGTGACGACCAGTAGCTTCGTCCGCTCCGTGACCGCCGCGGCGATGTCCTCCTCGGCGGGCTGCCACCCCAGCTCCTCGCGCAGCGGGATCTCCCGCACCGTCGCGCCGAACATCCGGGCCAGGCCGATCGTCTGCGCGTACGTCGGGATCACGATCGCCACCTCGTCGCCCGGCTCGACCAGCTCCCACACCGCCGCGAAGTTCGCCTCCGCGCTCCCGTTCGTGGCGACGACGTTCGCTTCCGTCGCCCCGCGGTACAGCGCCGCGATCCGCTCCCGCAGCTCGTCGCTGCCGTTCGACTGCCCGTAGACCAGCCGCGTGTCGTCCACGCTCTCCACGCCGGCCAGGTCCAGCAGCTCCCGGAGCGTCAGCGGGTGTACGCCGCTCTCCGAGAGGTTGTACTCCACGCGGTTCTCGTGCGTGGACTGCCAGCGTTCCATTTCGAAGGGTACGAAGGGTCGCATGCTCGAGCCTCGGTCGCTGAAGGGAGGTGCCGGCCCGGGAAGATAGCCGGTGGGGGCGGGGGGTGCGAGAGTGGCGGCGGCGGTGCTTCGGGGTTCGCGGGAGCGGGAGCGGAAGCGGGAACCGCCTCGGGGCACGGG
>JADGGV010000090.1 GCA_019689775.1 Gemmatimonadota bacterium | reverse complement strand
AGCCCGATCGCCATGGAGAAGGAGCTGCGCTTCGCGATCCGCGAGGGCGGCCGCACCGTCGGTGCCGGCGTCGTCACCGAGATCATCCAGTAAGCGACGAAGAAGGGTACAATGGCTGGGAAGATCCGGATCCGGCTGAAGGCGTTCGATCACGCGGTCATCGACCAGACGGCGTCGGACATCGTGCGCACGGCCGAGAAGAGCGGCGCGAAGGTCAGCGGCCCGATCCCGCTGCCCACGCGGGTCCAGCGGTGGACCGTGCTGCGGTCGCCGCACGTGGACAAGAAGAGCCGCGAGCAGTTCGAGCTGAAGACGCACAAGCGGGTCATCGACATCATCGACTCGCGGCCGCAGACCATCGACGCCCTGACGAAGCTCGATCTCCCGGCCGGCGTGGACGTCGAGATCAAGGTTGACTGAGCCATGGCGGGACTGATTGGACGCAAGCTGGGGATGACCCAGATCTTCGACAGCGCGGGCGCCGTCGTGCCGGTGACCGTGATCGAGGCCGGTCCCTGTCCGGTGACGCAGGTGAAGACGCCGGAGCGGGACGGGTACGCCGCGATCCAGATCGGCTGGGGCGAGCGCAAGCCGAAGCACGCGACGCGCGCGGAGCTGGGGCACGCCCGGAAGGCGGGGCTCGAGGCGGCGCCGCGGGTGGTGCGGGAGTTCCGGACCCCGGAGCCGACGAGCTTCGAGGTGGGGCAGCGCCTCACGGTCGAGCAGTTCGAGGTCGGCGAGCGCGTGAAGATCACCGGCACGACGAAGGGTCGTGGCTTCCAGGGCGCGGTCAAGCGCCACGGCTTCCGCGGCCGGCCGGCCTCGCACGGGCACCCGAAGCGGCGCAACGTGGGTACGCTGGGCCCCGGGACGAACCCGTCGCGGGTCATCAAGGGCAAGAAGATGCCCGGGCACATGGGCGACGCACAGATGACGATCCGCAACCTCCGGATCGAGCGCGTGGATGCGGAGAGGAACCTCCTCTTCGTCCGCGGCGCGGTCCCGGGGGCCCGGGACAGCGTCGTCTACGTGCGCAAGAGCTGACGCGGCCGGGCGGCGCAGGAGATATGGCGATGTTCAAGGCACCGGTATTTTCGGCCGAGGGGGAGCGGACCGGCGAGCGCGAGCTACCGGAGTCGCTCTTCGACGGCACGATCCACGAGACCGCGCTGTGGCAGGTCGTGAAGGCGTATCAGGCGAACCAGCGGGTGGGGACGGCGCACACGAAGACGCGGGCCGAGGTCTCCGGCGGGAACAGCAAGCCGTGGCGCCAGAAGGGGACGGGGCGGGCGCGTCAGGGCTCGACGCGCGCGCCGCACTGGCGGGGCGGCGGCACGGTCTTCGGGCCGCGCGGCAACCGGAACTACAAGGAGGCGGTGCCGAAGAAGCTGCGCGCGCTCGCGCGCCGCTCGGCGCTGAACGCGCGGGCCCGGGACGGCGCGATCTTCCTGCTCGATGGCCTCCAGGTGGAGGCGCCGAAGACGAAGCGGATCGTCCGCTTCCTGACGGGCTCGGCGGCGCGGGGGAAGGTCTTGATCCTGACGGACGGCTACAAGCCGAACGTGTATCTGTCCGCCCGCAACCTGCCGGAGGTCGAGGTCGCGGCGTTCGGCCAGGAGTCGACCTACGACGTCCTTTGGGCGGACACGGTCGTCATCGAGACGTCGGCGCTCGACCGCATCGCGCAGGCGGAGGTGGCCAATGCGTGATCCGCGGGAGGTGATCATCCGGCCGGTCGTCACGGAGCGCTCGACCGAGCTCGGCGATGCGCTCGGCGCGTACACGTTCGTCGTGGCGAAGGCGGCCAACAAGATCGAGATCCGGCGCGCCGTCGAGCAGCTCTTCAACGTGAAGGTGGCCGGCGTCCGCACGATGAACGTGCGCGGCAAGTGGCGCCGCGTGGGGCGCAGCCTCGGCCGCCGCCCCGCCTACAAGAAGGCGATCGTGACGCTCGCCGAAGGCGAGAAGATCGACGTCTACGAGGGGATCTGATATGCCGATCAAGAAGTTCAAGCCGGTGACCGCGAGCTTGCGCTTCCGCGCGATCGTCGAGCACGACGTCATCACGCGGACCGAGCCCGAGAAGTCGCTGCTCGAGCCGATCAAGAAGACCGGCGGCCGAAACAGCCACGGGCGCGTCACGTCGCGCCGTCGCGGCGGCGGCGCCAAGCGGCAGTACCGGCGCATCGACTTCAAGCGGGATAAGCCGGGCGTGCCGGGCGTCGTCGCCCACATCGAGTACGACCCGAACCGCACGGCGAACATCGCCCTGATCCACTACGCGGACGGGGAGAAGCGCTACATCCTCCACCCCCGCGGGCTCAACCAGGGCGACACGGTGGTGGCCGGGCCCGGCTCGGACATTCGGATCGGGAACGCGCTCCCGCTCGCCGAGATCCCGCTCGGCACGATGGTCCACAACATCGAGCTGAAGCCGGGGAAGGGCGGCCAGATCGTGCGCTCGGCCGGTGCCGCTGCGCAGGTGGTGGCGAAGGAGGGCGACTACGTCACGCTCCGCATGCCGTCCACGGAGGTGCGCATGGTGCACGGCGCCTGCTTCGCCACCGTGGGGCAGGTCGGCAACATCGACCACGAGCTACAGAGCGTGGGGAAGGCCGGCGCGACGCGCTGGCGCGGGCGTCGCCCGAAGGTGCGCGGCGTGGCCATGAACCCGATCGATCACCCGCTGGGCGGCGGTGAGGGGAAGACGTCGGGCGGCCGGCCGCCGGTCTCGCCCTGGGGCAAGCCGGAGGGGCGCAAGACGCGGAAGAAGAAGAAGGCCTCCAACAAGTACATCGTCCGCGGTCGCAAGCGCGGCAAGGCCACGACGTGAGGGTGACGAGGGACCATGAGCCGATCGGTTAAGAAGGGCCCCTTCATCGCGGCCCGCCTGCTCGAAAAGATCCAGGCGATGAACCAGCGTGGCGAGAAGCGGGTGATCAAGACGTGGGCGCGCGCGTCGACGATCTCGCCCGAGTTCGTGGGCCATACGCTGGCGGTGCACAACGGGAACAAGTTCATCCCGGTGTACATCACGGAGAACATGGTGGGGCACAAGCTGGGCGAGTTTGCGCCCACGCGCCTCTTCCGCGGCCACGGCGGCAAGCTGGCCGACAAGCGGTCCAAGGCCAAGTAAGGGCGGAACGATGAGAGCTCGAGCGGAATCGAAGCACATCCGGCAGAGCCCGCGCAAGATGCGGCTGGTGGCCGACCTGGTCCGCGGCCGTGGTGTGAACGAGGCGTACGCGCTGCTGCGGTTCTCGAAGAAGCGCGCGGCGGAGCAGGTGGAGAAGACGCTGCGCTCGGCGGTGGCGAACGCGCGGGCCAAGGCGGAGGCGGAAGGGGAGTTCGTCGACGTCGACGAGCTCTACGTCAAGGAGGCCTACGTGAACGGGGGGCCGCGGCTGAAGCGCTGGCGTGCGGCCGCCATGGGGCGGGCGGCGCCGATCCGGCGTCCCACGAGCCACGTGGTGATCGTCGTCGATCGGAGGAAGTAAACACATGGGACAGAAAACCCATCCGCGCGGGTTCCGGCTCGGGATCATCAAGCCGTGGAAGTCTCGCTGGTACGCGGAGCGTAACTTCAGCGAGCTGCTGATGGAGGATGAGACGATCCGGAAGTACCTGCACCAGCGGCTGAGCCACGCGGCGACGTCGGAGATCGAGATCGACCGCAAGCCGCAGAAGATCGTGGTCACGATCCACACGGCGCGGCCGGGGGTGGTGATCGGGAAGCAGGGCGCCGAGGTCGACAAGCTGCGCGACGAGCTGGCGCACCTGACGAAGAGCGAGGTCGCGGTCAACGTCGAGGAGACGAAGCGTCCGGAGCTGGACGCGCAGCTCGTCGCCGACAACATCGCCCACCAGCTCCAGCAGCGGATCTCGTTCCGGCGTGCGATGAAGCGGGCGGTGCAGGGCGCGATGCGGGCCGGCGCGGAGGGGATCAAGGTGCAGGTCTCGGGGCGGCTCGGGGGCGCGGAGATCGCGCGGACCGAGGGGTACCACGAGGGGCGCGTGCCGCTGCACACGTTGCGGGCGGACATCGACTACGCGCAGTCGACGGCGAAGACGACCTACGGGACCATCGGGGTGAAGGTCTGGATCTTCAAGGGCGAGGTGGTGGAGGACCGGCGGGGGCGGACCTACTCTACCGGTGGCGGAGAGGGGCGGTAAGCGATGCTGGCGCCAAAGAGAGTCAAGTACCGGAAGCAGCAGAAGGGCCGCATGCGCGGCCAGGCGACGCGGGGCGCGACGGTGGCGTTCGGCGACTACGGCCTCCAGACGCTCGAGCCGGGGTGGATCTCCAACCGGCAGATTGAGGCGGCCCGCGTGGCGATGACGCGCTACGTGAAGCGCGGGGGCAAGGTCTGGATCCGGATCTTCCCCGACAAGCCGCTGACGAAGAAGCCGGCGGAGACGCGGATGGGGAAGGGGAAGGGGAGCCCGGAGACGTGGGTCGCGGTGGTGAAGCCGGGTCGCGTGATGTTCGAGATGGAGGGGGTGGCTGAGGACGTGGCGCGGCGGGCGTTCGAGCTCGCGGCCGCGAAGCTCCCCGTGAAGACGCGGTTCGTCGTGCGCGAGCGGGCGGCCGAAGGAGGTGCGGAGTGAAAGCCGCGGAGATCAGGGACATGACCGACGAGGAGATCCGCGGCCGGATCTCCGAGATCGCAGAGGAGCTGTTCCGGCTCCGTTTCCGCAGCGCGACGCAGCAACTCGAGAATCCGGCGTTGCTGGTCAGCCTCCGCCGCGACCTCGCGCGGATGAAGACGATCCTTCGCGAGCGCGAGCTCGCCCAGGCCACGCGGTAAGGGACGATGGCGAACGAAACCAGGGGTAGCCGGAAGGTCCGTCAGGGGACCGTCGTGAGCGCCAAGATGCAGAAGACCGTGGTGGTTGCGGTCGAGCGGCGCGTCGCGGACCGGCTGTACGGCAAGCAGGTAGTGCGCACGAAGAAGTACTACGCGCACGACGAGGAGAACACGGCGAAGGAGGGCGACGTCGTCCGCATCATGGAGACGCGCCCACTGTCGAAGCAGAAGCGCTGGCGCGTCGTCGAGATCGTCGAGCGGGCTCAGTGAGGCGGCCATGATCCAGCAGGAGACCATACTCAAGATCGCCGACAACTCGGGCGCCAAGGAGGCCCTGTGCATCCGGGTGCTCGGCGGGTCGGGGCGGCGCTACGCCCGCGTCGGTGACATCATCATCGTCGCCATCAAGGACGCGATCCCGCACGGCACGGTGAAGAAGGGCGACGTGGCGAAGGCCGTGGTGGTGCGCACGGCGAAGGAGCTGCGCCGCAAGGACGGGTCGTACATCCGCTTCGACGACAACGCGGCGGTGCTCATCAATGACGCGGGCGAGCCGCGGGCGACGCGCATCTTCGGCCCGGTGGGCCGCGAGCTGCGCGAGAAGCGGTTCATGAAGATCGTCTCCCTGGCGCCGGAGGTCATCTGATGGCGGGCCGTCGCATGATGGGCGGCTCGAGCCGTCCGACGAAGAAGGCGGTGACCGGGAAGCGGCCGAAGGTGCACGTTCGCAAGGGCGACCGGGTCAAGGTGATCCGGGGTAACGACGCCGGACGCGAGGGCACCGTGCTGCGGGTGCTGCCGGCGGAGAACCGCGTCGTGGTGGAGGGGGTCAACCTGCGGAAGCGGCACATGCGGCCGTCGCAGGAGAACCCGGATGGGGGGATCATCACGTTCGAGGCGCCGATCCACGCGTCGAACGTGATGCTGATCGATCCGTCGACCGGCGAGCCGACGCGGATCCGCAAGCGGATCGACGAGGACGGCCGCAAGGAGCGGATCTCGGTCCGGAGCGGGAACCCGATCCCTGTGCCGCGGTCGTAGCGAACGAACTCGTCCGGATTCTTCCGCGCGGAGGCGCGGCGTGGCCGGCGAGGTAGCCGAGTGTGGAGACGATGAAGCCCAGACTTCAGAGGTGGTACGAGGAGCGGGTGCGCGCCCGGTTGATGGAACAGTTCGGTTTCACGAACCCGTTCCAGGTGCCGCGGCTGGAGAAGATCGTGCTGAACGTGGGCGCCGGTGAGGCGGCGAAGAACCCGAAGTTGCTCGAGTCGATCGTCGAGGAGCTGGCGGCGATTACGGGGCAGCGGCCGGTGGTGACGCGGGCGCGCAAGGCGATCTCGAACTTCGGGATCCGGCAGGGGATGCCGGTGGGCGTGATGGTGACGCTGCGCGGCGCGCGGATGTACGAGTTCCTGGACCGGCTCATCAACGTGGCGATCCCGCGGATTCGCGACTTCCGCGGCGTGAGCTCGCGGGCGTTCGACGGCCGGGGAAACTACACGCTCGGGATCAAGGAGCAGCTCATCTTCCCCGAGATCGAGTACGACAAGGTGAACCAGATCCACGGCATGGACATCGTCATGGTCACGACGACCAACAAGGATGACGAGGCCCTGGCTCTCCTGCGGGAGATGGGGATGCCGTTCCGTGGCGAGCAGCCCGTGGTGGTCACGGGCGCCGAGTACGCCGGCGCGGCCGATTGAGGCCCGGCGCGGAGACGAGAGGACCATGGCCAGGAAGGCGCTGATCGAGAAGTCCCGCCGCACGCCGAAGTTCTCGGTGCGGCACCGCAACCGCTGCAACCGGTGCGGGCGGCCGCGGGGGTACCTGCGGAAGTTCGGGATCTGCCGCATCTGCTTCCGCGAGATGTCGCTGCGGGGGGAGATCCCGGGCGTGCGCAAGGCGAGCTGGTAAGGGTAGAGCTGGAATCCCCCAGCTCCTACAAGTCCGGGCTCACCCGGATACTATAGGAGAGCGATCCGACATGATGACCGATCCCATTGCGGATATGCTGGCACGCATCCGCAACGCGGCGCAGGCGCGGCACAAGCGAGTGGATCTCCCGCCGTCGAAGCTGAAGGCGGAGATCGCGCGGATCCTGAAGGACAACCATTTCATCCACGACTACAAGCTCCTGGACGACGGGAAGCACGGGGTGCTCCGTGTGTACCTGAAGTACTACCAGGATCGCCCGGTGATCCGGAACCTCCAGCGGGTGTCGAAGCCGGGGCTGCGGAAGTACGCCGGCGCGCGGGAGCTGCCGCGGGTGCGCGGCGGCCTCGGCATCGCCATCGTCTCCACGTCGCAGGGGATCATGACCGACAAGGAGGCCCGGGCGAAGAACGTGGGCGGCGAAGTTCTCGCCGTGGTCTGGTAGGGAGGAGCGATGTCGCGTATCGGAAGAAAGCCGATCCCGGTGCCGGCCGGGGTGACGGTGACGGTGGACGGGAGCACGGTGGCGGTGAAGGGCCCGAAGGGGCAGATCACGCGCACCTTCCGTCCGGAGATGACGGTCCGGGTGGGCGACGGCGCGGTCACGGTGGAGCGGCCCTCGGACCAGAAGGAGCACCGGGCGCTGCACGGTCTGACTCGGGCGCTGCTGGCGAACATGGTGCAGGGCGTGACGGAGGGCTTCCGTCGCAGTCTCGAGATCGTGGGCGTCGGCTACCGGGCGGAGAAGAAGGGCGACGCCCTCGTGCTGAACGTGGGTTACTCCCACCCGGTGACGTACCCGCAGCCCCAGGGGATCACGATTACGACGCCGAGCCCGACGACCATCGTGGTGGAAGGGATCGACAAGCAGCAGGTCGGGCAGGTGGCGGCGGAGATCCGGGCGGTGCGTCCTCCGGAGCCGTACAAGGGGAAGGGCATCCGCTACACGGGCGAGCAGGTCCGGCGCAAGGCCGGTAAGGCTGGCGCCAAGTAAGCCGGGGACGAGAGGACCATGGCACTGAGAACGAAGACGAAGGACCGCGAGGCGCTGCGCCTGCGGCGGCATCGGCGGGTGCGGCGGAAGGTGGCGGGCACGCCGGAGCGTCCGCGCCTCGTGGTGCACCGCTCGTCGAAGAACATCCAGGGGCAGATCGCCGACGACGTGGCCGGAAAGGTGCTGCTCGGCGTATCGACGCTGGACAAGGAGCTGAAGGCGCTCCGGGACGGGGACGCGAAGAAGATCGAGCTGAGCCGCGCTGCCGGGAAGCTCCTGGCCGAGCGGGCGAAGGCCGCCGGGATCACGCGTGTCGTGTTCGACCGCGGCGGCTTCCTGTATCACGGGCGTATCGCCGCGTTCGCCGAGGGCGCGCGCGAGGGCGGCCTCGAGTTCTAGCGCGGCGGAGACGAGAACGATGGCGGACAACGGTCAGCAGCGGGGCGCGCGGGGCGCGGACCGCGAGCAGCGAGGCGGGGGCGAGCGCGCCGGCCGGCGTGCGCGGCAGGAAGTCGACATGGTGGAGAATGTCGTCTTCGTGAACCGCGTGGCGAAGGTCGTCAAGGGCGGCCGGCGGTTCTCGTTCACCGCGCTGGTGGCGGTGGGCGACCGCGAGGGGCATGTCGGGCTGGCGCTCGGCAAGGCGAACGAGGTCTCGGAGGCGATCCGCAAGGGCTTGGAACAGGCCCGGCGGAGCATGATCACGGTGCCGGTGAAGGGCGGCACCGTGCCGCACGAGGTCATCGGCAAGCAAGGTGCGGCGCGCGTGCTGCTGAAGCCGGCGAGCGCCGGGACCGGCGTGATCGCCGGCGGCGCGGTGCGCGCGGTGCTGGAGGCGGCCGGGATCACGGACATCCTGACGAAGAGCCTGGGGTCGGACAATCCGATCAACGTCGCGCGGGCGACGTTCAACGGGCTGGCGGAGCTGGTGACGGCGGAGCAGGTCGCCGCCGAGCGGGGGATCTTGGTGGAGCAGCTGGGGGTACGCCGTGGCTAAGAGAATCAAGATCACGCAGGTCCGCAGCGGCATCGGCCGTCCGGAGACGCACCGTCGCACGCTCCGGGCGCTGGGGCTGAAGCGGCACCAACAGTCGGTGGTCCACGAGGACACCCCGGCGGTCCGGGGGATGATCTTTCAGGTCCAGCACCTGGTGAAGGTGCAGGAGCTGGCGGAAGGCGAGGAGTGACATGGACCTGAGCAACCTGCGGCGGCCGGCGGGCGCGAACACGGCGCGCAAGCGCCGCGGCCGCGGCCCGGGCTCCGGGATCGGCAAGACGAGCGGGAAGGGGCACAAGGGGCACAAGGCGCGGACGGGCGGGCAGACGCACCCGTGGTTCGAGGGTGGGCAGATGCCGCTTCAGCGGCGCGTCCCGAAGCGCGGCTTCAAGAACCCGTTCCGGGTGGAGTACCAGACGGTCAACCTGCGGGAGCTGAACCGGCTGGAGGAGGACATCATCACGCCGGAGGTGCTCGATCGGTACCGGCTGATGGATCTCGGGAAGGGTCGCCGGCTGAAGGTGCTGGGCGACGGCGTGATCGAGCGCAAGGTGACGGTGCGGGCGCACGCGGTGAGCGCGTCCGCGCGGTCGAAGATCGAGGCCGCGGGCGGCACCGTCGAGCTGCTGGAGAGCTGAGCGCATGGCGAACCCGATCCCCAACCTGTTCAAGATCCCGGAGCTGAAGGAGAAGATCCTCTTCACGCTCCTGGCGCTCCTCATCTACCGCGTCGGCGCGCACGTGACGGCGCCGGGGCTGGATGTGGCGGCGCTGAAGGCGCAGTTCGGCCAGCTTCAGGGGACGGTCCTCGGGCTCTACGATCTCTTCGTGGGCGGCGCGCTCCAGCGCGCGACCGTCTTCTCCTTGGGGATCATGCCGTACATCTCCGCCAGCATCATGTTCCAGCTGCTGGCGGCCGTCTTCCCCACCATCGAGAAGATGCAGAAGGAGGGGGAAGACGGGCGCAAGAAGCTCACGCAGTGGACGCGCTATGCCACGGTCGCGCTGGCCTTCGTGCAGGCGTGGGGGTACGCGGTCTTCCTCCAGAGCCTGCCGGGCGCCGTGCGCTACCCGGGTTTCGGCTTCATGGCCTCGACCGCCCTTATCATGACGTTCGGCGCCATGTTCGTGATGTGGCTGGGGGAGCAGATCACGGAGCGTGGCATCGGCAACGGGATGTCGCTCCTGATCTTCTTCAACATCATCGAGCGGTTCCCGAGCGCGCTGGGGCAGACGTGGGAGGCGCTGACGACCGGCGTCGTCAGCCTGCTGGCGGTGATCGTGGTCGGCGTGATGATGGTGGCCGTGATCGCGGGCGTCGTCGCCATGACCATGGCGGCGCGGAAGATCCCGGTGCAGATCCCGCGGAAGGTGATGGGGCGGGGCCGCATCCGCGAGGGGCAGAAGAGCTTCATCCCGCTGCGGATCAACTCCGCGGGCGTGATGCCGATCATCTTCGCGCAGTCCATCATCATCGTGCCGACGACGGTCGCCACGTTCAGCAACATCGGCTGG
The DNA here is from genome assembly GCA_019689775.1 of Gemmatimonadota bacterium. GTDB lineage: Bacteria > Gemmatimonadota > Gemmatimonadetes > Longimicrobiales > RSA9 > JADGGV01. Next base: position 522 of record JADGGV010000090.1, on the reverse strand, counting down.
CTCAAGTCGGTCGCGGATTACCTCCAGGTGGGGACGATCGGTTACTACCTGGCGTACACGATCCTGATCATCTTCTTCACGTACTTCTACACGTCGATCATCTTCAACCCGGTCGACCTGGCGGAGAACCTGAAGAAGCAGGGGGCGTTCATCCCGGGCGTGAAGCCGGGCGCGCGGACGGTCGAGTACATCGATTCCGTGCTGAGCCGGATCACGCTCCCCGGGGCGTTCTACCTAGCGATCATCGCGCTGCTCCCGTTCTGGATCAGCCAGGCGATGGGAGCCAACCTGTTCCTCTTCGGCGGCACCTCGCTGCTGATCGTCGTCGGCGTGGCGCTCGACACGGTCCAGCAGATGCAGCAGCACCTGCTGCTGCGGCACTATGAGGGCTTCATGAAGAAGGGGCGGGTGCGCTTCCGCGGTCGGCAGCGGTACATGTGACCTCAGGCGTGCCGACGGGCGGGGGGGGCCGGGCCGCGGGGCGCCCCCCCCCCCCCCCGGCCACACCCCCCCCCCCCCGCA
>JADGGV010000089.1 GCA_019689775.1 Gemmatimonadota bacterium | reverse complement strand
ACCCCTTCCCCTCCGCCCGCCTCGCCCGGAAGCGGCGCACGCGACTGATGTTGCCGCAGTCGGACGAGGAGCACCAGCGGCGGGTGCCGCTGCGGCTGCGATCGATGAAGAGCCAGCCGCAGGGGTCGCGCTCGCATTGACGCAGGCGGCGGAGGTCGGGCGAGGCCAGCAGCTCCGGCGCGGCGATCATCACGGGATGGAGTGGCCGGGCGAGGTCGGGCGGAGCGGTTGGCCAGCGCAGCGAGAGGCCCTGCGCGTCGCTCCACGCCGGCTGTGCCGCCGCGAGCGCGCGGACGCGCGCCTCGTGCAGCAGGGTGAGGTCCGCGGCGGCGGGAGGGCGCTGGCGGGCGATTGCGGCGAAGACGCGGTAGACGGCCTCGCGCAGCTCGATCGCGGCGGCGAGGGCGCGGCGCGCGCGCCCGGGGTGGCGCAGGCTCTCGCGCTCCAGCACCTCCGCTTCCTCCGCGGAGATGGTGCCGGCGTGCTTCGCCCACGCGAGCAGCTCGGCGTAGTCCGTCAGCCGCTCGCTGCGCTCGTCGCTCGCGTGCATCCCCGCGGTGTTCGCGAAGTCCAGCGCGAGATGGCCCCCGATCAGGGGGAGGGAACCCGCTCGGATCATCGTGTCGTCGGCGTGCCGGAAGAGGGCGGACGCGGTCGCGGCATCACCCCGACAGCCAGTAGCTGACCTTCAGGAGCAGCGCGTTCGTGCTCGGGGCGTGCCCGAGCCGCGAGAGGTCGCGGGCGACGTCGAAGGCGGCCACGCGCTGGTCCAGCCGCTGCTGCGTCCAGACCAGGAATATGGTCGAGCCCGGCCGGAATTCCCAGCGCAGGAGCAGGTTGACGTGCGCGTCGCGCTCGGAGAACGCGGGATCCGCGAACGTGATCTCCGCGGGCGACCCGGCGTCCACCACGACCTCGCGCCGCTCCGGCAGGCGGCGCAGCCGCGCGGGCGCGATCCAGGCGACCCGGTCCTCCGCCCGCGCCGCGAGCGGAGCGACCACCTCGCCGAAGCGGTCGTAGCGGCCCGCGCTCAAGAACGCCTCGGCGTAGAGCTGGAGCGTGAGGTGCGCCGAGAGGGCGTAGGTGCCGCGCGCGGTGAGCGACGTCGTCGTCTGATGGAGATCCCCGAGCAGCGCGTGCGGGCGGCCGGCCGCGTCCACCGGCCGGGCGACGAACTGCCACGCCGCGTGCACGGAGCCGATCATCGGCGTGAGGCCGAGCTGAAGATGGTCGGTGACGAACGCGCTCAGCGTCGGCGTGAGGCTCGCCTCGGCCGAGCGCGTGGCGGGCTCGCGCGCTCCCGCCGCGGTCACGGAGAGCTGCCAGCCGCGGCGGGTGTCGGAGTGGACCGTCGCCGTCCACTCGTCGCGCGGCGGGAGGAGGAGCGCGGGACCGCCGCGCAGCACCTCCGGGTCGCGCACCGCGAACTCGCGGTCCAGCGAGAGCGACGCGCCCCAGTAGTTGCGCAGGTCGGCCGACGCCGTCAGGTCCGCCACCGCCGCGCGGCGCTCGCCCGCGAACGTCCAGCCCACACCGAGCTGGCGCGAGCCCACCGACCAGCGGCGCACGAGCTTCCCGGGGCGGTAGCGCTGATACGTCCAGTCCGCGGCGGCCAGGATCCAGTCGGCGTTGCGCTGGAAGCCCAGGTCGTTGGCCTCGAAGCCCTGGCTGACCACCCGCCCCGCGACGCCCCACCGGAGATCGCCCGCGACGCGGGCCACGCGCGCCTGCGCCGCGAGCCCCGCAAGCGACGTGTGCGACGAATCTCCCGCGGCCGGCGGCTCGCCCACCCTCGCGGGGCGGCCGTAGCCGTGGCGCGGCTCGCGCCGCAGCGCGTCGATCATCGCGGGCGCGCCGTCCACCCGGCTGGCCAGCGCGAAGCCGGTCAGCTCGTAGCGGCCGCCGCCGAAGCGGGCGCGGCCGTCCGCGCCGACGACCAGCGCGCGGCGCGCCAGCGCGGAATCCACGCCGTCCTTCATGCCGACACGGCCCGTGAACGTCGCCATCACGCCCAGCGCCGCGCGCCCGTCCACGCTCGCCCGCTCGGCGCGCGCCACCGTGTAATGCGTGAGCGGCTCGAGCATCGTCGCGCGCGGCGCGCCCGCGCTGTCCACCGCCGTGGCGCGCTCCGCGCCCGTCCAGGCGTGGAACACCCCGCCCGTCCACCCGCTCGCCGTGTGCCCGGACAGGCGCATGGCGCCGAGCACCGTCGTCGCGGTCGGCAGCCGGCAGTCGAACGTGCCCGGCGCGCACCGCCCGGTCGGCGCCCGGCCGATCCGCCGCGAGTAGAACGGGCTCTCCTGCTCGAACGAGGTGCCGCGCGAGGAGAAGGCGAGCGTCGAGCCGAAGCGGAAGACGTCGGCGCCCTCGACGAACAGCGGCCGCTGCTCCGGCAGGAAGGTCTCGAACGTCGTCAGGTTGACCTGCGACGGGTCCGCCTCCACCTGCCCGAAGTCCGGGTGGATGCTGAGCGCCAGCTCCGCGGTCGCCGTGCGCAGCCGCGCATTGAGGCCGGCCGCGGGCGACAGCTCCCGCCGCACGCCCCGCGCACCCTCGGCGTCCGGCGCGCTCGTCGCCGTGAGCGCCGTGTACGGCGTCGCCTCCAGCCCCCTCCGCCCCGACGGCACGACCAGGCCGCGCAGCTCGTTGAAGTGCGAGATCACGCCCACGACGCTCGGCAGGCGCGGCGACCAGTTCGACGACTGGCCCCGGTGCGGCACGTAGCGGTAGATGTTGATCCCCCACACCAGCGGCTCCCCCGGCCTGCCATGCGCCATCGGAAGCTGCGAGTACGGGATCCGCAGCTCCGCCGTCCAGCCCCGCGCATCCTCGCTCGCGGCCGCATCCCACACGCCGTTCCACGCGGGATCGTAGGTCACGTCGTCCGACCAGGAGCCGTCCACCTGCACGCCCCGCGGGTTCACGCCGAAGCTGTAGCCCGTGCGCCGGTCGAAGCGGGAGTCCACCTCGAAGAACACCCAATCGGAGGTCGTCTCGTCGTCCCGCCGCGGATAGGGCGCGACGATCGAGTCCGGCCGCGGGTCGTACAGCCGCACGCCCACGTAGACCGCATCCTCGTCGAAGAGGATCCGCGCCACGGTAGGCGGGTCGGCCAGCGCTCCCGGGGCCGGCCCGCTCTGCACCAGGTCCGTGATCGCGGAGGCGGCGCACCACGCGGCCTCGTCCAGCCGGCCGTCGATCACCGGCGCATCTCCCGTCACCCGCGCGGCTTGCGCCACCCGCCGGCCCAGCGCGGCCCGGGCACGGCCGGCCCGCGCGGCCGGCGACGACGGCGCGGGCTCGGCCACCCAGCAGCCGGCGGACGGCGGCGTCGCCTGCGCAGCGACGGGCGCGGCCGCCGCGAGCGCCGCGGCGAGGGTGCCGAGCGCGAGGGTCGTACTGCGAACCGTACCGTGGTGCATGGCGGCCTCTGGGGATGTAACGGGCATAAATGTTGTATGAACATTACCACCGGGCGGCGTCGGCGTCAACCACGGGGGCCGCATCCGGGCACGCCGGCCGACCCTCGCGTCGAGGCCTCGGGTCCCGCGGCTCAACAAACGGGGCGGATGGGGCCGGTTCGTGCCTGCAATCGCGTCGTCGCCTGCGGTGGCGTGCGCGGGGAACACGGCGCCCGGGCGCGCCGGACACCACGCGTTCCGGAGCGGCCAGGCGCCGGCGCCGGTCGCGCGAGCCTCGGGTTTGGCCCCCGCCGCGCCGCCGTGCAATCTTGTCCGCGTGCATGCCGCCTCCCGACGTCGGGACGTTCGACGACCCGAACCCTCGAGGCCGATGCCACGCCGGGGCCGGTCCGTTCATCTTTCCGGCTCCCGCTTCCGCACCCGAATGGCCGGACGCGGGCGCGGGAGCGACACGGATCTCGCGAACTTCGTCTGAGCCGCCGTTGGCGGCGAAGGTGACCCCATGACCCGATCCATCGCGCTGCTGCTGTTCCTGTCGTTCCTGCTCCCCCGGGCGGTCGCGGGGCAGGAGCCGGACGTGGTGCTGACCGGTGGGCGGCTGTTCACGGCGACCGGGGATGCGACGGTGCCGAACCCCGGGATTCTGGTGCGGGCGGGGAAGATCCTGCGCGTGGGCGGGGATCTGTCGATCGCGGCGCCGGGGGCGCGGCGGATCGAGCTGGCGGACTCGGAGACGGTGATCCCGGGGCTGTTCGACCTGCACGCGCACTACGCGATGGACCTGTTCGGCGCGGGGCGCAAGGACGAGACGGTCGCCTACCCGGCGCTGTTCCTGGCGAACGGCGTCACGTCCACGTTCCCGGCCGGGGAGCTGGATCCGGACTCGATGCGCGCGCTGCGGCTCCGCATCGAGCGTGGGGAGCAGCCCGGCCCGCGGCTGTGGAACTCGGGGCCGTACTTCGGCACGGCGCGGCCGGGGTGGCGGCGCGACATGTCGCCGGACTCGATCCGCAAGGAGGTCGACTACTGGGCGGCGACGGGGGTGCGGGGCTTCAAGGCGAAGGGGATCGGGCTCGAGCAACTGAAGGCGCTCGTCGAGGAGGCGCACCGCTGGGGGCTCACCGTGACCGGGCACCTGGACTCGGGGTTCCGCGGCAGCGTGAACCCGCGGGACGCGATCCTCGCGGGGATCGACCGGATCGAGCACTTCATGGGGGGCGACGCGTTCGCCGCGGACCGCCCGGCGTACGACTCCTTTGAGCACATGACCTTCGACACGCCGGAGTTCCGGCGCATCGTGGCGCTGTTCAAGGAGCACCACGTCTACTTCGACGCCACGCTGAGCGCGTACGGATACTTCGGCAAGAAGGACCCGGAGGTGTTCACCTACTTCGCGGACGAGACGCGGTTCCTGACGCCGTACATGCGTGGGATCGTCGAGCGGCGGCCGCCGCGGCGGGTGAACGAGCAGTTCGAGAACATCTACTGGACGAAGCGCAAGGAGATCAAGGCGTTCTACGACGCCGGCGGCGGCGATCTCATCACGCTGGGCACGGACCATCCGAGCTGGGGCGAGTACCTGACGCCGTTCTCGGTGCACCGCGAGCTGCTGGCGCTGTCGCTGTCGGGGATCCCGAACGCCGCCGTGCTCCGCATCGCGACGATCAACAGCGCCCGCGCGCTCGGTCTCGGCGACCGCCTCGGCTCGATCGAGCCGGGCAAGTGGGCGGACCTGGTCGTCCTGCGGGGCGACCCGGTGAAGGACATCCGGGCGACGCGCTTGCCGCGCCTGGTGATCAAGGCCGGCCACGTCTACGACCCGCAGGCGCTCATGGCGTCGGTGGTCGGCAAGATCGGTCCGGCGAGCGCCGCGGACACCGCCGCCTGGGCGCCGACGCCGCGGACCTCGCTGCTGCGTTCGGCCGGCGGCCGGCACGAACCTTAGCCGGCGACGGCGCCCGTTCGCCGGCCTCGGCGCCGGGCCGACCGGCGGCGCGGGACGCCCCGGAACCGCGCCGATCCGCCCGTTTTCCGGCCCGCTTGACACCGGCCCGAGCCTTCGACATCTACGTACGCGCCGTCGTCGCAAGCCCCATTCGAGCGCCCCACCGTCCGGTTTCCCGGGCAGCCCCATCCCACGCTCCCCCCTCAGGAGGCTCGCCATGCCATGGGCAGTGTATCCCGTCCCGGCCGTCGGTCACACTCCTGGCAGTCTTTTCACGCAGAACAACCCGGCCCCGCTGGCCACCCCGGCGAACACCCGGAGCTGGAAGCCGGCGGTGCCCACGGCGCTCGCCCCGCCGATCGGGGCGGCCCTGACGTCGGAGCTGGCGCTGCGTGGCGATCATCGGACCCCGAACCAGGTCGACCAGGCGGGTGGGTTATGGTCCCACCTGTTCCGGAACCCGGACGCCGGCGACCACGGGGCGCTTCGCTACGACCCCGATAGGCATCAGGCGGGGCCGGGCCAGGCGCAGTACGTGTCGTTCACCCGGGACATCGCGGTCGCGAAAGGCTTCGCGGGGCCCACCGGCTACGTTTACCTGGCACGGATCAACGTCGGCGTGGATTACAACCAGTACCGCGGGGGCAACGCGATGCAGGCGGAGGTCATGGCGCTCCACGGCGTAGCCCTGCGCGACATCCTCGCGGCGCGGTCGATGGCGACCAACCAGATCCTGCTGAACCTCTCGTTCCAGCCGGCGGGAATGACGCCGGCGACGTTCAACGCCGCGATCGCTCTGTTGTCCGGCTGAGGCGCCGCACGGCGAGGCGTGCTCCCGTCCGGCCGCCGCCGCCGGCGGGGGGGGGCCGGCCGGGGCGCACCCCCCGCGCCCTTGCCCCGATCTTGCGGGTCGCCCGTGGGGAGAGACCCCGCGATCGGAGCGACCCGGACCGTGAGCGCCGCGCATCCCCCCGCCCTCGAGCACCGCCGCGTGCTCGTCGTCTTCAGCGGGCTGCTGCTGGTGCTGCTGCTGGCGGCGCTGGACTCGACGATCGTGGCCACGGCGTTGCCGACGATCGTCGGCGAGCTGGGCGGGTTGGGGCACCTGGCGTGGGTGGTCACGGCGTACCTGCTGGCGCAGACGATCGCGACGCCGCTGTACGGGAAGCTCGGCGACCTGTACGGCCGCAAGATCGTGCTCCAGTCGGGGATCGTGCTGTTCCTGCTGGGCTCGGCGCTGTGCGGCGTGAGCCGCTCGATGGGGCAACTCATCCTGTTCCGCTTCATCCAGGGGCTGGGCGGCGGCGGGCTGACGGTGACGACGCAGGCCGTCGTCGGCGACCTGGTCTCGCCGCGCGAGCGCGGGCGCTACCAGGGGATCTTCGGCGCGGTCTTCGGCGTCGCCAGCATCGCGGGGCCGCTGCTGGGCGGCTACATCACGACGCACCTGTCCTGGCGCTGGATCTTCTACGTCAACCTGCCGGTCGGCGTCGCGGCGCTGGCCGTGCTCGCGGCGACGCTGCCCGCGCGCGCGGAGCGCGTCGCGCACGCGATCGACTACGCCGGCGCGGCGCTGCTCGCCGCCGCGCTCGGCGCGGTGATCCTGGTGAGCGACCTCGGCGGGACGGCGTACCCGTGGGGCTCGCCGACGGTGCTCGCGCTCGTGGTCGTCGCCGTCGTCGCCATCGGCGGCTTCGTGCTGGCGGAGCGGCGCGCCGGCGAGCCGGTGCTGCCGCTCGGGCTGTTCCGCGACCGCACGTTCGCGCTCACATCCGCGATCGGCCTGGCCGTCGGCTTCGCGCTGTTCGGCTCGGTCACCTACCTGCCGCTCTTCCTCCAGGTCGTGAAGGGCGCGAGCCCGACCGGCTCCGGGCTCCAGATGGTGCCGATGATGGGCGGGATGCTCGTCACCTCCATCGTCTCCGGCCAGCTCATCAGCCGCACCGGCCGCTACAAGGCGTACCCGGTCGTCGGGACCGCGGTCATGGCGCTCGGGCTGTTCCTCCTCTCGCGCATGAGCCCGACGACGCGCCTCGCCGCCGTGCTCGGCACCATGCTCGTGCTCGGGCTTGGCCTCGGCATGGTCATGCAGGTCCTCGTCGTCGCCGTGCAGAACGCCGTCCCCTACCGCTTCCTCGGCGTGGCGACGTCGGGCGCGACGCTGTTCCGCCTCATCGGCGGCGCGCTCGGCACCGCCGTGCTCGGCGCGATCTTCGCCGTGCGGCTGGCGCGGAACCTGGCCGCGCTGCTGCCACCGGCGCGCGCCGCGGAGGCGGCCGGCGCCGGCCTCACGCCGGGCGCGCTCGCCGCGCTCCCGCCGGCGTTGCGCGCGCTCTACGCGCAGGCGTTCACCGCCGCGCTGGGCGACGTCTTCCTCGTCGCCACCGGCGTCGGCCTCGTCGCCTTCGTGCTCACGTGGCTGGTGCCGGAGCGGCCGCTGCGCGAGACCGTGGCCGCCGTGGCGGGCGAGGTCGGGCGGGAGGCGGGCGAGACGTTCCCGATGCCGGCGCCGGACGCGTCGCTGCCGATCCTCCTCGAGGGCGTCGCCGCGCTCGCCGACCGCGACGTGCAGCGCCGCTACATCGAGGCGATCGTCCGGCGCGCGGGCGTCGACCTCGACGCCGCGGCCGCGTGGCTGCTCGTGCGCCTGGAGCACGATCCGGCGCTCGACCCGCACGAGCTCGGGCGCTCGAAGGGCGTGCCGCCGGAACGCATCGACGCCGCGCTGGGCCAGCTCTACGGCCGGGGGCTGCTCGTGGACCGGCGCCTGGACGGGCGCGTCGTGCGCGAGCCGAGCGACGCCGGCTCCGCCGTGCTCGCGCGCCTCGTCGCCGCGCGCCGCGAGCACCTGACCGCGCTCGCCGCGGAGTGGGGGGCCGACCGGCGCGCGGAGCTGCCCGACGTGCTGCGCGAGCTGGCGCGCGAGCTGGTGCCCGAGGCGCGGCGGCGCGGATGAGCGATGCTCAGCCTTCGGCCGGCCCGCGGAGCCGGCCGCCGGCGCGGTAGACCAGCTCGAAGATCGCGGCCTCGTCGCTCGACGCCTCGATCGAGACGATCTCCCGCTCGGCAGCCGGCCGGATGTGCACCAGGTCCGTGCGCCACGGCTGGCGGCGTGCGCCCCAGCGTCGGCGGTCGCGCAGGAAGCGCGACAGGCGGTGCGCGTCGGCGGACGGCGCCGGCGTGATCTCCTCGAACGCGCTCTCGCCGTGGACGAGGAGCGCGAGGCGGAGCGCCTCGTAGTCGTCGCGCATGAGCTCGCGGGCGGGCCCGCGCGAGTGCGGCCGGCGCCGCGTGCCGCCGACCCAGACGAGCACGTCGCCGGCGGCGATGCGCGCCGCCGGGATGGCGACCTCGGCGATGTGGACGTGGAAGTCCGCGGGATCGGCGAGGAGCCGCAGCGCCGCGCGGTAGCGGGGCTCGCGCTCGACGCGGTCCATCCGGATCAGGTCCGCGGCGACCTCCGCGGGGAGGCCGCACCACTTCCGCCACTGGTCGGGGGCGACGGGGCGCCAGATCGACCACGGCAACAGCGCGCGCACGCCGGGCACGCGCGACTGCGCGGGCACCTTCAGCAGGAGCGAGCCGGGGAGGATGTCCGGCAGATACCAGTGTCGCGGGTTCCGGCTGAACTGCCAGCCGTAGTGCTGCTCCCTGCCGTTCACCGTGTACCAGCCGGGGCGACAGAGCAGGGATCCGGGCGTGCTCGAGGCGGGCATGGCTACCTCCGATCGTCGACGCCACGTCCACACCTACTGCAAGCCCGATGCGCTTCCGTCGGGCGGCGCGGCGGCGTTCCGGGGCGCGGGTCGCCGGGTCGCCGGGTCGCCGCGGGCGGGCGGCGCGTGGCGGCGGCGGCCCGGACGCGCCGGTCCGCGCGCCCGGCCGAGGCGCTTGGCGCGGGGGAACGTCTGACGTAACTTGAGGGGACCGCTGGCGCCTCCCGGCGCCCTCCCCGGCGGTGCGCCCTCGACCGTTCCTGCGGCCGCGAGGTTGCGGCCCGTTGCCCTCTGGCCGCCCTCTCCGAGCGCGACGATGCGATTCCTGAAGACACCGTTTCACCATCGTATCGCCACCTTCGGCCTCGCGGGGCTGGCCATCGTCATGGCGGCCGTCTCGTTCGCCGCGTACCTGCGCCTGCTCGAGCACCGCTCGTGGGTGGCGCGGATGCACGAGGTCGCGCTGGGCGCGGCGGCGGTGATGGCGGCGGTCACGGAGGCGGAGGCGTCGCAGCGCGGGTACCTGCTGTCGGGCGAGCCGGCGGATCTGAGGACGTACGTCGAGGCGCAGCTCCGGTTGCCGACGGAGCTGGCGCGGCTGCGCGCGGCGGCGGTGGCGGACGCGGAGCTGGAGGCGCGCGTGGCGGCGCTGGAGCCGCTGGTCACGGAGCGGCGGCGGGAGCTGGCGCGGACGCTGGAGCTGGACGAGGCGGTGAGCCACGAGTCGGCGCAGGCGGTGATCGACAGCCGTGCCGGCGAGCGGCTGACGGCGGCGATCCGGCGCCACGCGGCGGCGCTCCAGCAGGAGGCGGAGCGGCGGGTCGCGGACGGGTCGGCGCAGGAGCGCACGGCGTCGAGCATGTTCCTGGCGCTCTACCTCGAGGGCTTCGTGGTCGTGGCGGTCGTGGCGCTGGCGCTGAGCGGGATGCTGACGCGCTACGTCGAGGCGCAGCAGCGCGCGAAGGAGGAGGCGCAGCAGGCGAACCGGGCGAAGAGCCAATTCCTGGCGACGATGTCGCACGAGCTGCGCACGCCGCTCAACGCGATCATCGGCTACACGGAGCTGCTGGAGCTGGGGATCTACGGCCCGACGACGGAGCAGCAGCAACGCGGCCTGGAGCGGATCCATCTGAGCGGCCGGCACCTGCTGTCGCTGATCAACGACGTGCTGAACTTCGCGCGCGTGGAGGCGGGGCGGCTCGAGTTCCGGGTGGAGAACGTCGGTGTGGCCGAGCTGCTCGACGGCGTGACGCCGCTGATCCAGCCGCAGGTGCAGAGCAAGGGGATCCGCCTCCAGGTGAAGGCGCCGCCGCCGGGGCTGATGGTGCACGCGGACCGCGACAAGACGGGGCAGATCCTGCTGAACCTGCTGACGAACGCCTACAAGTTCACGGACCAGGGCGGCGAGATCGAGGTGGCGGTGGAAGTGGAGGAGCACGCCGTCGCGTTCCGGGTCACGGACACGGGGCGCGGGATCGCGCCGGCGCAGCTCGAGTCGATCTTCGAGCCGTTCGTGCAGGTCGACCGGAACGCGACCGCCGAGGGGCAGCGGGGCGTCGGCCTCGGGCTCGCGATCAGCCGCAACCTCGCCCGCGCCATGGGCGGGGACCTGCGCGCGCAGAGCGTCGTCGGGCAGGGCTCGACGTTCACGCTCCACCTCCCGCGCGCGGCGGGCAAGGGAGAGCGGCGGCCGACGCTCGCGGCGTGAGAACGGCGCTTCACCACGGAGCACACGGAGGGGCGGGCGACGCGGGCG
>JADGGV010000088.1 GCA_019689775.1 Gemmatimonadota bacterium | reverse complement strand
CCGGCCCGCCGGGGGCCCCCCCCCCCCCCCCGCCCGCCGGGCGCCGCCGCGGGCGGGTTCCTCGGCGTGGGGCTCGGCCGTCAGATCGGGAAGGATTGCGAGACGCGCTGCCTGACGGCGCACGGCACGATCGGGCCGCTCGTCGTCGGTGGCGTGCTCATTCCGCTCGGCGTGCACCTCGCCAATCGCGGGCGCGGCGACCTCGTCAAGGGTCTGCTGGTGTCCGCGGCGTGGGCGACGGCGGCGGGGATGGTGGCGGGGCTGCGCGGGGAATCGTGGCCGGTCTACGCCGTGGCGCCCGGCCAGTTGCTCACGTCGCTGCTGATCGAGCGGGCGACCACGGCACGCTAACGCGCCGTCGTCGCCCGCGAGCCGGTGCCGTGCGCGGGCGGCGTCGCCTGCTGCGTGCGGATCAGGATGACCCCGCTCCCCGCGCGGAGGCCGTAGAACGTCGCCCCGTCGGTGCTGGAGAGGACACGAAGCTCATCGATGTCCGCCGCCGGAATGTCCTGGAGCACCCGGAAGTCGGACACCTCGGCGCCGTCCACCACGACGAGCGGTGACTCCGTGAGCAGGATCGAGGATTTCCCGCGGTAACGCATCCCCGTCGCCCGCCCGGACCTCTCCTGGAAGCTGAACTGGCTCGCGAATTTCTGGAGCGCCTCCCAGGCGTTGCGCGCCCCCGACCGGGCGATCTGGCCGGCGGTGATGACCTGACCGCCGGAGGGCGCCGCCGCCGGCGCCGCGCCGTGCGTGCGGCAGGCGAGCGAGGCGACGACGAGGAGCAGCAGGATCGGCTTGCCAGCGGACACGGTGAGCCTCCTTGGAGGGGAGCCGCGGGGGAGGAGCCGGCGGCGCCCAATCTGGCGCGCGGCCAACGCGGCGGTCAACGACGACGTCGCGTCCGCCGGCACCGTCGGCGGGAACCGCGGCGGCCGCCGCCGGGGTCGAGGGGCGTCCCACGGGCGGGTCTCACCGCGGCGGCTCGACGCGCCTCCCCCGTCCCGAAAAAAGCTTGACACGCCTCGACGGACGCGGTAATTCTTCCCCACTCCCACCGAGAAAAAGGACGCGGGGCGGCCGCACACCGACCCGCGTCAGCGTTCCTTTCGACGCAGGGCGCGTCGTTCTCTGGGTTCAGCCAACTGGGGCCAATACCCCGTTGCCCCGTCGCATCCGGGGCGGCGTGGTGCTGTCGTCTGTATCCCGACGCATCGCGGGGCGATCACGTCCGTCGGCGGTGCGTCTCCTCGCCACCCCACCGGAGAGGCAGCAGATGACCCTTAGACGGCTATTGACGTCGGTCGCACTCGGCCTGGCGGTGCCGCTGGCACTCTCGGCACAGCAAGCGACGGTCGTCACCGGCACGGTGCGGACACGCACCTCCGAGCCGGTGCGCGGTGCCTACGTCGCCATACCGGAGCTGAACCTCGCGACGGTCACGAACGACGTGGGCACCTACCGGTTGGTCGTGCCGGCCGGGGCCGCGACGGCGAGCGCGACGCTCCACGTGCAGAGCATCGGCTACCGGAACGTGGAGGTGCCGCTGCGGCTCGAGGGCGGCAGCGTCCAGCAGGACGTGACCATGACGGAGCAGGCGGTCCAGCTCGAGCAGGTCGTGGTCACGGGGACGGCGGGCCGGCAGCAGGTCCGGGCCCAGGCCGCGAAGGTCGAGAAGCTGGACGCGGCCCGCATCACGCAGGTGGCGCCGATCGTCAACGTGCAGAACATGCTCCAGGCGCGCGTCCCGGGCGTCACCATCTACCAGGGCTCGGGCTCGTCCGGCACCGCGGCCAAGATCCGCATCCGCGGCGTCTCCTCGATCTCCCTCTCGAACGACCCGCTCATCTTCATCGACGGCGTGCGGGCCGACAGCCGCTCCGGGGATACCAACACCAACGGCGCGCAGATCTACAGCGTGCTCGGTCAGGGCGTCAGCCGGCTGAACGACCTGAACCCGGACGACATCGAGTCGATCGAGGTCGTCAAGGGGCCCGCGGCGGCCACGCTTTACGGCGCGGACGCCTCGGCCGGCGTGGTCAACATCATCACGAAGCGCGGCCGCTCCGGCGGCGGCTTCAGCCAGAACATCGCCGTCGAGTACGGCCGGCTGACGACGAACTTCACCCCGCCCGCGAACTACGCGGTCTGCTCGGGCTCGGCGATGGCCCACAAGATCTGCCAGGGGAAGGCCGAGGGGACGATCGTCAGCGACAACCCGCTCGAGCGCTACGACGTCTTCAACCCCGGCAACACGAAGCAACTCTCCTGGCAGCTGCGCGGCGGCACGGAGAAGTACAGCATGTTCGTCTCGGCGCAAACCGAGCGCGAGCAGGGGACCGTGCCGAACAACTCCTTCAGTCGGACGGCGTTCCGCACGAACGCGGACTTCTTCCCGGCGAACAACGTCCGCATCGAGACCGGTTTCGGGCTGATGCGGACGAAGACGCGGCTGCCCAACAGCGACAACAGCATCTACGGCTTCGTTGCCGGCGGGATGCTGGGGAACGCGCTGAGCGTGGGTGAGGCGGCGGACGGGTGGTATGCGGGCTTCGGGCAGAAGGAGGGCCGCGCCTCGCTTCAGAACATCGACGACGCCTGGCGCTTCGAGCCGCGGGTCGCGCTCAACTGGACGCCCACGTCGCGCATCACGCAGCGCCTCATCGTGGGGGGCGATCTGACGCGCACGAACGCGACCGTCTTCTACCCGAAGAACGACCTCGCGTGGTTCGGCTCCGACCAGCTCAACTCGGGGCAGATCCAGCAGGCGCGCGAGAACAACGACCACTGGACGATCGACTACCTGGGGAGCGGCTACCTCGACCTCTCGCCGTCGGTCCGCGCCGACCTCTCCGTCGGCCTCCAGACGATCATCTACGACGACGACGTCATCCTGACGACGGGGACGGGGCTCGTGGCGAACCCCGCCAACTCGATCGGCGCCGCCTCGCAGCGCAGCAGCGACGAGCGCATCGCCAAGAACCGCTCGAACGGCTTCTTCGGCCAGCTCCAGCTCAGCTTCTGGGACCGGCTGTACCTGAAGGGCGCGGCGCGGCTGGACCGCAACTCCGCCTTCGGCACCGAGTCGAAGTACTTCCTGAGCCCGAGCGTGGGCGCGTCCTACGTCATCTCGGAGGAGGGCTTCTGGAAGGACGGCGGGCTCGGGCGGATCTTCCCGACCATGCGCCTCCGCGCCTCGTTCGGCCAGACGGGCCGCTCGCCGACGGATGGCGCGCTCGCGCTCTTCAACCCGACGCCGTACGCGACGCTCGACGGGTCCACGCACCCCGGTGTGGTGCCGTACGACCCCGGCAACTCGAAGCTCAAGCCGGAACGGGGCTCGGAGCTCGAGGCGGGCTTCGAGGCCGCCGCGCTCAACGACCGGCTCGGCATCGACCTGACCTACTTCGACAAGACGACGACGGACGCGATCCTGCGCCGGCCGATCTCGCCGTCGCTCGGCTTCAGCCAGAACCCGTACGTCAACATCGGCAAGATCGTCAACCGCGGCCTCGAGCTGGCGCTGACGGGCCGGATCCTGACGCTGGAGAACGTCGGCCTCGAGTCGCGGCTCTCGATCAACACGCTGCACAACGAGGTCGTGTCGCTCGGCGGCATCGCGCCGTACGGCACGTTGAACCGCGTGGCCGAGGGGATGCCGGTGAACGGCTTCGCCGCCTACCGGATCCTCGAGCTGCGCGACACCATCGCCGTCGTCGACACCGCGCTCACCCTGGTGGGCAACGTGGTGCCCGGGATCGAGGGGACGTTCGGCACCACGCTCAACCTCTTCAAGCGCATCACGCTGTACGGGCAGCTCGACTACCACGGGGACGTCAAGCGCTACAACGGCAGCGGCCAGTTCCGCGAGCGGCAGTTCCGCAACGACGCGAACTTCGTCATTCCGGACAAGCTCTCGAAGGAGGAGCGGCTGCGCCGGTTCGGCCCGTTCATCGACCTGAACGGCAACCCGGTGGCGTTCGGGAGCGTGAACGAGGCGTACATCGAGGACGGCTCGTTCCTGAAGCTGCGCGAGGTGTCGCTGAGCTATCGCCTGCCGACCTCGCTCCTGGGCCGGCTCTCGATGCAGGATGCGACGCTCACCGTATCCGCCCGTAACCTGGCCACCTGGACCAAGTTCACGGGGCTCGACCCGGAGACGGTCTACGGCGAGAACCAGGAGTTCTTCACCATCCCCGCGGAGAGGCGGATCCTGGTCCGGCTCAACGTCCGCTACTGATACGCTCGCGCGGAGAGTGATCGAATGAACGCACAGATCCGGCGGACGCTCGCCGCGGCGCTGCTGCTGACGGCCGCGAACGCCCTGGCGGGGTGCGGCGATGACTTCTTCAGCGTCACCGACCCCGACGTGCTACAGGCGAACAAGATCGATCCGAAGGCGGACGCCGAGGTCCTCGCCCGCTCGGCGTTCCAGAACCTGGCCCAGGCGTACGGCGACCTGGCCGTCTACACCGGCTGGTGGTCGCACGAGGCGCGCGTCGGCGACACGTTCCCGACGCGCAACGAGTTCGGTCGCCGCTTCATCGACGACGCGAACGGCACGCTGCGCGACGAAGTGTGGTCGCCGCTCGCCCGCGCGGCCTCGACCGGCGAGCAGGCGGTCCAGACGTTCAAGAACGCGAACACGTCGGGGCTGCCGCTGGCACTGGCGGCCTTCACCGCCGGCTACTCGATGGAGCTGATGGCCGAGACGTTCTGCGAGGGGACCGTGTCGTCCGAGGTCGGCGTGCCCGGGCCGCACCTGAACACCCAGCAGATGCTGGACCTGGCCATCGAGCGGTTCCAACTGGCGCGGGACGAGGCGGGCAAGCTGACCAGCACCGAGGCGAAGGACCTGGCCACCGCGGCCACGGTCGGGCTCGCGCGCGCCTACCTCTTCGCCGGCAAGAAGAGCGAGGCGGCGAGCACGGCGGCACAGGTGCCGGCCTCGTTCGAGTTCGACCTGACGTACGTCGACGACCCGGCGAACCGCACGCGTCTCGGGAACACGGTCTGGAGCTTCAGCTCCTCGCGCCAGTCGCTCGTGGTGCCGCCGCAGTACATCCAGGTGGCGGATGCGGGCGACCCGCGCATCACGTACTTCGACACCAACCGCCTCGCCCAGGACTCCGAGCTGCGGTTCATCCGCCAGCAGAAGTTCCCGGCCTGGAACGCGCCGATGCGGCTCGCCTCCGGGCTCGAGGCGCGCTACATCGCGGCCGAGGCCAGCGGCGACGTCGCCGCGCAGGTCGCGCTCATCAACGAGCGGCGGGCCGTCGGGAAGCAGCCCCCGTTCACCTCCAGCGACCCGCAGGCGGTGCTGGCGGAGCTGATGATGCAGAAGGCGCTCGACTTCTGGCTCGAGGTCAAGAAGATGGGCGACTTCCGCCGCAACGGGCACGCGGTGCCGTGGGTCCTCGAGGACGGGCAGGAGTACTACAAGGCCGGCGTCGACCGCGTCGGCACGCAGAAGTGCTTCCCCGTGCCGCAGCAGGAGCGGCTCAACAACCCGAACTGGTAGCCGCGCGGTCGGCCCGGGGCGCCGCGGGACCGGCGCCTCGGGCCGAGCGGCACCGAGACATGCGGCGCCGCCGGGGGATCAGCGCTCCGGCGGCGTCGCCGTTTCAGGGGGCGCCCGATGCGATACACGCCGCTGCTGCTCGTCGCCCTACTCGCGCCCGGCCGGCTCGTGGGCCAGGGCGCGCGCCTGGCGGGCACGCTCGTCGACGCGGACACGCGCGCCCCGATCGCCGGCGCCACGGTCACGCTCAGCGGCGCGGCCCGCGAGATCGCCACCGATGCGGATGGGCGGTTCCGCTTCGAGCGGGTGGCGCCCGGGCGCCACGTCCTGCGCGTCCAGCACCTGGCGTACGGGACCCATGCGGATTCCATCACGCTCGCGCCGGACGCCGAGACGGTGGTGATCGTCGTCGCCTCGCCGCGGGCCATCGAGCAGGAGCCCGTGCGCGTGACCGCGCTCGCGCGGCGCGCCGGCGGCCGCCGCACGAACGTGATCACGCGCGAGGCGATCGAGAAGGCGACGCCGACGGCGCGGCACCTCGCCGACGTGATCCGCTCCTACATCCCGAGCGCGCAACTGCGCGAGTTCAGCGGCGGCGGCTTCTGCCTCGAGTTCCGCGGCGCGCACGCCTCGCGCTTCCAACCGAGCTGCAACGCCCCGCTCGTCGTGGTCGACGGCTTGCCCGTCTCCCAACCGACGCTCTACTTGCGGGATACGCCGCCGGACGAGATCGAGCGCATCGAGTTCATCCCGGCGAGCGAGGCGGCGGCGCGCTACGGCGTCGGCAGCCAGAACGGCGTGCTCGAGATCCGCACGCGGCACGCCGAGCCGGTCCGGCGGCGGTGAGCGCCGGCTACTGCGTGCCGGCCGCGCGCGTCGCCCAGTTGCGGTTCGCGTACCGCTCGAACCACCCCTTCACGAAGAGCTGCGTGCGCAGGAAGTTCGAGGGCTTCGACGACGTGCCGTGGTACTCGTCGTTGACGCGGATCATCGCCGTCGGGACCTTCCGGTACTTGAGCGCCTCGTAGAACTCCTCGGCCTGCCCGCTCGGCGTGCGCATGTCCAGCACGCCCGTCATCAGCATGGTCGGGGTCTTCACGTTGCCGACGTACATGAGCGGGCTGCGGCGCAGGTGCTCGCTCGGGTCCTCCCACGGCAGCTTGGCGAAGTTGCGGTACCAGCCCTGGCCGTCGGTCGTGCCGACGAAGCTGAGCCAGTCGATGACCGGGCACTGCGAGACGGCCGCGGAGAAGCGGTCGGTGTGCCCCACCGTCCACGCCGTCAGCACACCACCCCCGCTACAGCCGTAGACGAACAGGTTGTTCGTGTCGACGTAGCCGCGGGCGATGACCGCGTCCACGCCCGCCATCAGGTCGTCGAAGTCCTTGTTCGGGTAATCGTTCTTGATGGCGTTGCCGAACCGGCTGCCGTAGCCGGTGCTCCCGCGCGGGTTCGTGTAGAGGAGCACGTAGCCGTCCGCGGCCCAGAGCTGCCAGGCGTAGTTGAAGCCGACGCCGTACATCGAGTGCGGGCCGCCGTGGATCGTCAGCACCAGCGGGTACTTCTTGCTCGGGTCGAAGTCGACCGGCTTGAGGATCCACCCCTGGATCTTCAGCCCGTCCTTCGAGGTGTACCAGATCTCCTCCGCCTCCGACAGCTTCTTCCCGGCCAGGATGTCGTCGTTGACGTGCGTGAGCTGGCGGATCTCCGGCCGCCGCACGTTGAAGGCGACGATGTCGTCCGGCTTCGTGGAGGTGCTGCGCACGCCGACCGCGGTGCCGTCCTTGCCGATGTCGGTGACCGTGAGCATCTGGGTTCCGGTCGTCACCGCGCGGACCTGCCCGCTCAGCGACGCGAAGTACAGGTTCCGCGAGCCTTCGTTCTCGACGTTGAAGTAGAGCCCCGAGCCGTCGGGCGCCCAGCGCACGTCGCGGGGCGTGCGGTCGAGCGAGGCGGTCAGCACGCGGGGGTTCGAGCCGTCGATGCCCATGACGTAGAGGTTCGCGTCCCGCCAGGCGTCGTCCGTCCAGTCGTAGCCGGTGTACGCGATCCATTTGCCGTCCGGCGAGACGACGGGGTTGCCGTCCGGCCCCTTGTGGTGCGTGAGCTGCCGGACCTCGCCCGTGGCCACGTCCGCAGCGTAGATCTCGCTCTCGCGCCACTGGTAGGCGGCGTCGGGCACGCGCAGGCCGCTGAACACCAGGCTGCGGCCGTCGGGCGTCCACACCGGCGGGCCGTCGTCGGAATCACCGCTCGTCACCTGACGCGGCGTGCCGCCGTCGGCCGGCACGACGAAGATGTGCTGATAGCCGTCCTCGAGGTAACCTTGACGGTCCTGCCGGTAGTGCAGGTTCTCGATGATGCGCGCCGCCGCCGTCCACTTCGCGCCCTGCGGCCGGAACTGCGAGACCGCGCTCTCCACCTTCCATGCGCTGCGCGCCGGCACGAGGCTGCGGAATGCGATCTGGCTGCCGTCGGGCGACCACTCGATCCCCATCGGCGCCGCCGTCACGTGCGTCACCTGCGTGGTGCCGCCGCGGTCGTCCATCCAGCGCACGAAGATCTGCGAGCCGCTCGGCTCGCCCCGCGCGATGTACGCGAGCCGGCGCCCGTCCGGCGACCAGCGGGGCGATCCGCCCTCGACCAGGAAGCGGTTTCCGCTCCCGTCCGCGTTCATGATCCAGATCGCGGACTCCCAGCGGTCGTTCATCTTGTCGATCGAGCGGCGGACGTAGACGATCTGCCGGCCGTCCGGCGAGAGCTGTGGGTCCGACACCTGCTCGAACTCGAGGTACTCGCCGAGCGTGAGACGGTTCGTGGGCTGCTGCGCCCGCACTGGCGCCACGACGGCGAGGACGAGCGCCGCGGCGGCGAGGCCTCGGACGCCGCGCACGTGCGACCGGGGGAGGATGGTGGCCATGACCGTTCCTCTGTGCGTGGGGATTTGGGAGAGTGCCGCCACGATAGTGCCGCGTGCGGCGACCGGCAAGCACGGCGCGGGCAGGGACCGCCGCCCGCCGCGTCGGGGTATCGCAGAAAGTCGCGCCGCTTGTGGCGCGGCGACGGTGTCCCCTAACTTCCCGCCCGGCCCCGGCCGTGGACGCCCGGGGAGGTGGTGCGGCCCGCGTCCACCCCGCCCTGGAGAAGCGCGTTGAACGCGAAGAGGATCGAGAAGCCGTGGGGCTATGAGCTGATCTGGGCCGACTCGGAGCTGTACGTCGGCAAGATCCTGCACGTGAAGGCGGGGCACGCGCTCTCCCTCCAGTACCACCGGCAGAAGGACGAGACGATCCACCTGCTGCGCGGTCAGATGCGCTTCTGGGTGGGCCCGGCCGTCGGCCGGCTCGAGGAGGTTCCGCTGCGCGAGGGGGAGAGCTACCGGATCCGGCCGGGCACCGTGCACCGCATGGAGGCGATCACGGACGTCGACATGCTGGAGGCGTCCACCCCGCACCTCGAGGATGTCGTCCGCCTGGAGGACCGCTACGGCCGGGTCTGAGCCGGCGGTTCACGCGTACCTGGGGCTGGGCACGAACCTGGGCGACCGCGAGGCGAACCTGCACGACGCGCTGCGCGGCCTGGCCGGCCTCGGCTCGATCGAAGCCGTCTCGACCGTCTACGCCTCGGAGCCCGTCGGCTACCGCGATCAGCCCGACTTCTGGAACCTCGCCATCCGCATGGCGACGACGCTGGCACCGCCGGAGCTGCTCGCCGGCGCGAAGCGCATCGAGGCGGAGCTCGGCCGCCGGCCCTCGTTCCGCAACGCGCCGCGCCCCATCGACATCGACATCCTGCTCTACGGCGACGACGTCGTCGCCAGCGACGCGCTCCAGATCCCGCATCCGCGGCTCCTCGAGCGTGCGTTCGTGCTGCGCCCGCTCGCCGAGCTGGATCCGGGGCTGCGGCACCCCGTGACCGGCGAGCGCCTGGCCGACCGGCTCCACGCACCCGGCCTGGAGCGCACGGAGCCGCTCTTCCCGGGCGCCCGCCTGCTGCGGCCGGCGGACTCGGACGACGACGCATGATGCGCCCGCGTCGCCAGCGCTGGACCGCCGTGGCCGCGGCGACGATCGCGCTCTCGGCGCTCGTCGCCTGCGGCCAGCGGACGCGGCCGGAGCGAGAGCAGCAGCGCGTGCGCGCGGTCGTCGATTCGCTGCTCCCGCGCCTGGAGTACCTGTCGGGGCTCAAGGCGCTGCGGCCGATCCGGATCGGCTACCGCACGCGCGCGCAGGTGCGCGAGTACGTCGTGCGCCAGCTCGACCGGGACCTGCCGCCCGCCGAGCTCGGCGGGATCCACGCCGCGTACGCCACGCTCGGGCTGATCCCCGACACGCTCGACCTCCGCGCGCTCCTGATCGACCTCTACACCGAGCAGGTCGGCGGCTACTACGACCCCGAGACCAAAACGTTCTACACCGTCGAGGGGACGCCGCGCTCGGCGCTCCGCACCGTCCTCGCCCACGAGCTGGTGCACGCGCTCCAGGACCAGCACACGAACCTCGATTCGCTCGTCGCGCGCCGGCGCGGCAACGACCGCCAAACGGCCGCGCAGGCCGCCGTCGAGGGGCAGGCCACGGCCGTCATGTTCGTCGTGCTCGCGGATCAGGCCGCGCACCGCCCCGTCGACCCGGCGCAGCTCCCCGACCTCGCCGTCCAGCTCGCGCCCGCCATCGAGGAGCAGAACGCGCAGTTCCCGGTGTACGCACGGGCGCCCCGCATCATCCGCGAGACGCTCGTCTTCCCGTACCTCCGCGGCGCCGCCTTCGTCCAGGAGCTGTGGCGCGACCGCGCCGCCGGCGGCCCGCCCGCAGCCGGCTGGCCCGCGCCGCTCGACTCGCTCCTGCCCCAATCCACCGAGCAGGTGATGCACCCGGACCGCTTCGTCGAGGAGCGCGATACGCCCACCGAGCTGCGCCTCGGCCCGCAACCGCCGCGCCCCACCGGGTGGCGCACCCGCTACGAGAACACGCTCGGCGAGCTGGAAATGACGATCTTCCTCCGGCAGGTCCTGGGGGATTCGGCGAACGCTGAGGGGTGGGACGGCGATCGCTATCGCGTGCTCGAGGGGCCCGGCAACGCGCGCGCGCTGGTCTGGTACTCGGTCTGGGACGATGCCGCCGCGGCCGACGCGTTCGCCGCCTCCTACCGCCGCTCCCTGGAGAGACGCCCCGGCCGCCAAGCCCGCGTCGAGCGCCTCGAGCTGCGGGGGAGGCCCGTGGTCCGCGTCGTCGACGTGCCGCGGGGGACGGCGTTCGACGCCGTCCCGATCCCGGCGGTGGATGCGCTCGTCGAGCGCTAGGTGCGGGGCGGGATGGCGCGCTGGGCCGGGCGGATG
>JADGGV010000766.1 GCA_019689775.1 Gemmatimonadota bacterium | reverse complement strand
ACCCACCACCGACGCCCCCACACCGCCCGCCTCGCGCACGGCGGCGACGGCCCGCTCCAGCGCATCCGCCCGGGCGAGGAGCGCATCGACGGCCTCGGGCGTCACCGCGCCGCCGCCGGCGCGCAGCTCGGCGAGCACGTCCTCCAGCGCATGCGCCTCGTCCGTCGCCGCCTCGAGCCCCATCGTGGCGGCCATCCCCTTCAGCGTGTGCGCGGCACGGAAGGCCTCGTCGAGCGCGGCGGCGCCGGCGTCGCCCTCGAGCGCGAGAAGGCTCGCGCTCAGGCGCCGGAGCTGCTCCTCCGCTTCGGCGAGGAAGAGGTCGGTGTAGCGGGCGAGGTCCATGGCGCGGCGGGCGCGGGGCCGTCAGCCGGGCCGGTGGGCGCGCGGCGAGCCCGGGCTGCGCGCCCCCGGCCCCGCGCTCCAGGGCGGCGTCATCCCAGCACCCGCTGGACCGCCTCGAGCACGCGCGACGGCTGGAACGGCTTCACGACGAAGTCGCGGGCGCCCGCCTGGATCGCCTCGATCACCAGCGCCTGCTGCCCCATCGCGCTGCACATCAGGATCTTCGCGCCCGGCGACTCCTTGATGATCTCCCGGACCGCCTCGATCCCGCCCATGTCGGGCATGATGATGTCCATCGTGACCAGGTCGGGGCGCAGCTCGCGATACCGCTCGACGGCTTCGCTCCCCGTCCGCGCCTCGCCCACGACCTCCAGACCGGCCTGCGTCAGGATGTCCTTCAGCATGGTCCGCATGAAGATCGCGTCGTCGCAGATCAGAACGGTCTTTCCCATGGCAGCTCCGCGGGTTGGGACGATCGGGTCACGTCAGGAGTCGGCCGAGGACGCGGTCCGGGTCCACGGCCAGGAACGGGCGGTCGCCGAGCGCGCCGACGCCGAGCACGTCGTCCCGATCGATGTCCAGCGCACGCAGCGCCTCGGCGCCGAGCGGCAGCTCCTCCGTCGAGCGCGAGACGGCCTCGATCGCATCCACGGCGAGCCCGACCAGGCGCTCGCCGTGCTCGACCAGCACGACGCGATGGTCCGGCGCCTCGAGCGCGGGGCGCAGGTTCACCGCCACTCCGAAGTCAAACACGGTGACCACGCGCCCGCGCACGCCGGCCAGCCCGCACACCACGGGCGAGCACCCCGGGATCCGGGTGTACTCGTGCGGCGGGAGGATCTCCCGCACGCGCTGGAGCGGGAACGCGAAGCGATGGCCCGCGCAGGTGAAGACCACCCACTCGAGCCCCGCCGCGGACGTGGCTCCGCCAATGGCGAGAGTCTCGGAACCAACCGGCATTGGCTGAAATACGGGTGCGATGGGGGGAACCCCGGGGTGGAACCGGCAAGATAGCGCGGCCGGCGGAGGCGGGTCAATCGGCGGG
>JADGGV010000765.1 GCA_019689775.1 Gemmatimonadota bacterium | reverse complement strand
TTACGGGGGGGTGGTTTTGCGGGGGGGGGGGGGGGTGGGGGGGGGGGGGGGCGGGGGCGGCCAGGGCCGCGGCGAGCGTGAGGAGCGTGCAGACCGCTACGGATCGGCGTGCCATCGAAAGCCTCCGAAAGGGTTGCGGACCGGTGTGAATCTCCGGTGGTCGGGAGCCGGCGGTCAAGCTCGACCGGTGGCGCCATGCCGGCGGCCGGCCGGGCCATGGCGCCCGGCTCGCGCCGAGCGCACCATCGTGGGCCGGGGTTCGCGCGGCGCCGGCGGGGGGCTGCGTGGCGGCGGTGCGGTCGAGGCGGAGGTGCCGCGCGAATGTAAGTCGTTTTGCCGCAGGGCGTAACGCTTCGTCTCCTTTACCCGGCCCGGCGGCGGCGTGTATATTCGGTGTCCCGCAGTACCCCTCGAGAAAGAGAACGCATGTCCCGCGTCATCGCCATCGCGAACCAGAAGGGTGGAGTGGGGAAGACCACGACCGCCATCAATCTCGGTGCCGGGCTGGCCGTGGCCGAGCGCCGTACGCTCCTGATCGACATGGACCCGCAGGGGAACGCGACGAGCGGGGTCGGCATGGACCGCGGGGCGGTGGACGCATCCATCTACGAGGTCCTGGTGGAGGGGGCGCCGCTGGATTCGGCGACGGCTCGGGCGGTCCATTTCCCGTGCCTGGATGTGGTTCCGTCGAGCCGGGACCTGGTGGGGGCGGAGGTGGAGCTGGTGGGGCGACCCGAGCGGGAGCTAATGCTGCGGCGTGCGCTGGAGCCGGTGCGGGGGGCGTACGACTTCGTGCTCGTCGACTGTCCGCCGTCGCTGGGGCTGCTCACGCTGAACACGCTGGCGGCGGCGGATGCGGTCCTGATCCCGATCCAGTGCGAGTTCTATGCGCTCGAGGGGCTGTCGCAGCTGCTGAACACGGTGCGGCTCGTGCAGCGGAACCTCAATCCGCGGCTCCAGATCGATGGGGTCCTGCTGACGATGTACGACCATCGGCTGAACCTGTCGCGGCAGGTGGCGGAGGAGGCGAAGGAGTACTTCGGGAACCGGGTGTATCGGACGGCGATCCCGCGCAACGTGCGGCTCGCGGAGGCGCCGAGCTTCGGCAAGCCGATCGTGCTGTACGATGTGCTGTCGGCCGGGGCGCAGAGCTACCTGTCGCTGGCGAAGGAGGTGGTGGCGCGCTCGAGCGGGGCGCCGCGCGGGCCCGACGCGATCGAGGCGGCCGGCCCGGCCGTGGCGGTGGAGCGATAGGCGGTGGCCATGGCGAAGCGGGACCGGCTGGGGAAGGGGCTGGGGGCGCTGCTCGGGGAGTACCTCGGCGAGCAGCGGGTGGACGGGGCGACGGTGCGAATGCTCCCGGTGGCGGCGGTGGGACCGAATCCGTTC